>CAZAGA010000277.1:0-5021 GCA_964484335.1 uncultured Anaerolineaceae bacterium | reverse complement strand
CCTGGAACTTTGTCAATATCCCGCGCCTGAGTGAGCAGCTAGGGATCGACCTGCTACCGGTTTATATCCAGCAGTCGCCCGATCCAGCTTGGACTGGATTGCCGCGTCGCACCCAGGTTGAGCTGGATTTGACGGAAGGTCCGCACCTGGGTTATGCCTTTCAATGGTTTATCTTTGCCACGATCCTGGGATTAGGTTATCCGTTTTTCATCCGGCGGCAAGATCGAGACAATCAGCAATCCACCAACGACGCCAGCCAGTAGGCCAATTTCACGGAGTGATCGATGAGTGTGCAAAAACCTTTTCAGAATTTCTTGGGCAGAAACCTACGGCTGTTGAGTATCAGCGCAACCATCTTGATCTTCTTGGTGATCGTCTTGGGTGGGATCCTGCGGGTGACCGGAACGGGCGGGGCTTGCCCGGATTGGCCGACCTGCTTTGGGCAGTGGACGGTCCCCAGCCAGGAAACCGCCCGGCTTGACTATGCTCACCGGGCTGTAACTGGCTTGCTGGCTCCCGTGTTACTCCTGGCGGTTCTGGCTGGCTACTGGCAGCGTCAATCGGGTGTGATATTTAAACTGCTTGCAGGCGGGTTGGGGCTATTGATTGGGCAGGTTGGGCTGGGCGCTTGGATCGCCCTGGCCAATGCTCCTCAAGATGCTCCGGCGATCTCAGCGTTGCACCTGGGTCTTTCTCTGGCGATCCTGGCCCTGACAACTGCCGCAACGGTGGTGGTTTTTTACCGAGAGCGGCTGGGCGGCGGACCCGTCCGGGCTTCGTTTGGCTCACCTTTTGGCCGCCTGGTGCTCTGGGTAATTGGCCTGATGTTTGTCTTGCTAATCAGCGGCGGGCTGGTGGCGGGCAGTGGAGCAGGCGCCGCCTGCGCGGCCTGGCCGATTTGCAACCCGCTCCAATCGCCCGGCGACTCGGACTTGTGGCTGCACTTCGGTCACCGCCTGGTGGTCGGCCTGACTGCGACGTTGTTACTGGTCTTACTGGTGAGAGCCTGGCGTACGCAGCGTACGCAGCCGGTCATTCTGACTGCTGCGACTGCAATGGTGGTACTGTTCTTTGCCCAGGCGCTGCTTGGCGCCCAACTGACCGCTGGCTTCCCAGCTACCTTGCTGGGATTGCACCAGGCAACCGCTTCGGCGACCTGGGCGGCTGCGATTGTGCTGGCTACGGCGGTTGGATTGGCCAGGCGCAACCGAGCCGACGAGCTGGCCGATTGCGCCTTGGCAATCGGCCGCAAGGGGCTGGTTAAAGATTTCCTGATGTTAACCAAGCCGATCGTGGTAGCGCTGCTGCTGGTGACGACTTTTGCTGGGATGGTGATCGGCGCTCAGGCCTGGCCGCAGGCCGGGCTGGTATTCTGGACACTGCTGGGGGGGTTCTTGGCTGCCGGAGGTTCTGGGGCGATTAACCAGTATATTGACCGCGCCGATGACTCAAAGATGCAGCGCACACAAAAGCGCCCGATTCCGTCTGGACGGTTGACGCCAGCCGAGGGTTTGGCTTTTGGGGTTGGAATTGCCCTGGTGTCGTTCTACATCCTGACGGCATTTGTCAATTTCCTGGCGGCCTTGCTCAGCCTGGCGGGAATTATCTACTATGTGCTGATCTACAGCATCTTCTTAAAGAAGACCACGGTACAGAATATTGTGATCGGCGGTGGTGCAGGTGCGATCCCTCCCCTGGTGGGCTGGGCGGCGGCGACCGGCAGCTTGAATATCCCCTCACTATTCTTGTTTGCGGTGATTTTCATGTGGACTCCACCGCATTTCTGGGCTCTGGCGCTGGTTCGCCGTAAAGATTATGCCCGGGCAGGCGTGCCGATGCTGCCAGTGATCCGGGGTGAGAAAGAAACCCGCTGGCAGATTTTTATCTATACCCTGGAGCTGGTTGGCCTGACCTTGCTGCTGCCGTTGTTTGGCCTGGGCGGGAGCATTTACCTGGGAGGCGCCGTGCTGTTGGGGCTATGGCTGCTCTCGTCCGCCTGGAAGGTGTGGAAAGAGGGCGGGAATAAGCTGGCCTGGAAGATGTATCGCTACTCCAGCATGTACCTGGCATTTATCTTTATTGTCTTGATGGTCGATCGTTTAATGTAAGCTGCATCAGGGCTGGGGGGCGCTGCTCAGGTGATGCGGAGCAGCGTTCCCCAGCCTTTGACATTCCAATCGCCGGCGGCGACAGGCGGCAGACTCCAGCGATATAGCCACTTTGCATCTTCATTTCTCAAGTTAACGCAGCCATGGCTCATTTTGCGTCCGAAGTTATCGTGCCAGTAGGTGCCATGGAAGGCAATGCCTTCCTTGTGGAAGAAGCAGACCCATGGGACGCCTAACAATTCGTAAGCTTCAACATCAGAGGTCAGGCGGCCATCGCCCATGTGCTTGGAAGGAACTTTGACCTGGATATGAAAATAACCGGTGGGCGTATCCGTGGGAAGAACGTCCGGTGGCAGATTTTCGGTATGCAATCCAGATGAGATTTTGACCTGGCGGACGGTTTGGCTGCCCTCGTAGGCAGTCAGGCTTTGCTCAGCAATCGAGACTTCCAACCGTTTTTCTTTTTCGGGGACCTGAGGCGAGAGCGGTGCTAGCTCAACCGGTTGAATGGGGCGGACGAAGCTGGCCGGCAGGTAGTATTGGACATGCAGCAATTCATCGGTCAGCCCATACCAGGCCTGGCCATCCGGCCCTTCTTCCAGGTGAGTAATCCAGTGTACGGATTGGTAGTACAACCACCAGAGCGGCTGCCAACTCCCATCGCGCAGTTTACGTTGTGATTGGATAAACGGCATGCTAATTTCACCCAATTGACCGCCTTCGGGAATGCGCTTGAGCGGGGCATTGAGGTGGACGCTGTCAATCCGTTGGGTATAGGCGCTGTGGATGTAGCCCTGTTCCAGTCGATACCAGCGCGGATTGTAGCTTGGGCCTTTGGGGTTATCGATTTCTTCGAGAATATCCACCAGGTTATTGCGTTTCAACCGGCCAGCTTTGGAGCTTTTGAAGTCTGGTTCCTGGTAGATGTTAATAGCCGGAATAGTAATCCGGGCTCGCATGCGTAGCGGTGTGAATTCTTCAGTCGGGTCGGGCGCTGGCCAGGGCAGGAACAGGGCAGCCAGCGAAAGTCCGCTGAGTTCAAGAAAGCTGCGCCGTGAGATTGGCTGCATGGCCGGGATCTGCTATGTTTAGATAACTTTAACGCTGGTGCCGTTGCCGCGCCGTTCCCAATCAGCAGGGCTTTCAATTTTCTGGTCGTAAAAAGGCGTCGTCCAACGGAACAACCAGCGGGCATCTTCATTGCGCATGTTAATACAACCATGGCTCATCTGCAGGCCAAAGTTGTTGTGCCAGTAAGTGCCGTGGAAAGCATATCCACCGGGACTCTTGAAGAACATCGTCCAGGGGACACCGGGCAGGCTGAAACCGCCGTTTTCTTCAGCGTCGGGATTGCCAGTAATGCTGCCCATATGCTTGGAAGGCTGCTTGGCGTAAATCCGAAAATCGCCTTTAGGGGTGGCAGTGGGAAGCTCACCCGCCGCCAGGCGCCCATTTGGGATGCCGGAGGAGATTTTTGTCTCGAGCACTAGGCGGTCGTTTTCAAAGGCGCGCAAGGTTTGCTCAGCCAGGGAAACCTCAATCCGTTTCTTCTCGGCGGGAATTCCCGGGGAGAGGGGTGAAATTTCCTGGGCAGGGATCCGGCGCAGGTGCCTGGCGGGGGCATAATACTTCTCGCCTTTGCTCAGCTCGCTGGTAATCTGGTACCAGGCTTCTCCATCCGGGCCTTCCTGGATGCCGGTGATCCAGTGAGTCGTGTCATAATACAGGCGGGAGCCGCGCCAGGGGTACCAGCCTTCGCGATCGGTGAACTGGTAGGCGACCGTATAGGGCACCGTGACCTCGGCCAGTTGCCCGGCTTCGCTGATAGCCAGCAGCGGTTCGTTCAGGCGGATCTTCACCTTTTGCAGGTGGGCGCTGTGAACATAGCCACCCCAAACCCGGTACCAGAGCTTATTGTAAAATTCGGGCGCGTCTGGGGGAATCACTTCATCGTAAACCTGAATCAACTGGTCACGGAAACGGTTGCCGATGATCTGGGATTCATCGTTTGGTTTGGCGCGCAGATCGACCTGCTTGATCGCCACCCGCACCAAGTTGCCCTGGTCCTGTTCTTCGGAATAGGGAAAGGGTGGGAAAATCCCCGGTCCAGCCGCCAGGCTGCTGAGGGAAAGCCCGCCGATAGCCAGGCCGCTGAACTTTAAGAAGTCGCGTCGCGAAAGGCGTTTTAGCATCGTCGGACTTATTTTACCGGAACAAAAGCCCTCCTTGGGATGAAAATCAGATTAAGGAGTGGGGGTTGACTCCGGGGTGGCGGTGGGCAGCGGGGTACGGGTCGGAAGCGGGGTCGCAGTCGGCGTCGGGGTAAACGTGGGGGTTGGCGTGGGTGGAGCGCACCACAACTCCTGCTCGGTGCAGAAATTGTCGACTGCCTGGCGGATATCCTGCCCGAACAAGGCGCTGATGCTGGAACCGATCATCAGCAGCAGAACCGCAACGAGAATCATTTCGAGCCAGGGGAGTTTTTTCATTTTGAAAAAATCGGAGGCCTACCGCGCTCGGGCGGCAGGCCTCCGGGGGTGCAGAATTACTTATCTTCGGCGAACGAGCTGCCGGGTTTGTGCTTGAGGGCAGCCTGGGCAGCAGCAAGGCGAGCAATCGGGACACGGAACGGGGAGCAGCTAACGTAGTTATTGCCAACCAGATGGCAGAACTCGATCGAAGCCGGATCGCCGCCGTGCTCGCCGCAGATGCCAACTTCCAGGGTCGGGCGGGTCTTGCGGCCTTCTTCAACAGCGATATGCATCAGGCGCCCAACGCCCTCACGGTCCAGGGTCTGGAACGGGTTCTTGGGCAGGATGCCTTCTTCGACATACTTGATGAGGAAATTGCGCTCGGCGTCGTCACGGCTGTAACCAAAGGTCATTTGGGTCAGGTCGTTGGTGCCGAAGGAGA
>CAZAGA010000276.1:0-5025 GCA_964484335.1 uncultured Anaerolineaceae bacterium | reverse complement strand
CTTTTTCTTTGGGCAGGTATTTATCCAGCAATGCCGGGGTGATAAAGCCGGTTTCACCTTGCCAGTCAGCCGGCGGTTTATCCAGGATGGTCACCAGGCTCAGGTTGAGCCGTTGTTTGAGTGTTTCAATCTCTTCACGGAAGATGATGCTCTCCCAATCCTTGCTGGCGTAGATTAACAAGAGCGGGCGCTGGTCGCCCCGATCGGCCAGGCTGCGAAGCATGCTCATAATTGGTGTGATCCCAACTCCCCCAGCGATGAAGGCAAACTGGGGCGCACCGGGATGGCGGTCGACGCTGAATGCCCCATACGGTCCATCCAGGTAAACCTTTTGGCCCGGCTGCATGGTCTTGATGGTTTTGGTGAAATCGCCTAATTCTTTTATCGTAAAGGCGACCCGCTCAGTTTGGCTGGCGCTGGATGAAATGGAAAATGGATGCTCGGCATCGGCAAATGGGGAAGTCCAGGCGGTCAACCAGGCAAACTGCCCGGGCAAGAATTTGAACCCGGCATGCTGATCCGGCTTGACCACCAGCGTCCAGGCGTTGCCCCGCTCGGGAATCACCTGGTCGACCAGGTAGGGTCGCTTGAGCAGTTGGATCGGTTTGATAATCCGCACATAAGCCAGCAATCCGACCCAGAACACTCCATACGTGATCCACAGGACTTGCTTCCAGGGCAGGTTCAGGTAATGCCTGGCCAGCACGATGTGCGACATGGAAAGCGCTACCACCAGGGTCGCCAGCACGCCGTGCCAGATGCGCCAGCGGGTATATTCGATCTTGAGCGGTTTCCGCCAAATCGAGATCGCGATCAAAATCATCAGCAAAACCACCGCGCTCACGCCCATCCGGGCCCGCCACGGCGCATTGACCAGGTTCAACAACTGCAAAGTCTGCGGGGCATTGATGAACAGTAAAACTGGGTGGGCGGCGATCAGCACGAAGGTGACCAGGGAGATCTGGCGGTGGAAGTGGTAAACGATATCCGAGCCATACGGGGCTTTGATCGTTTTGAAGCGGGCGGTCAGGACGAATTGGAGCGTCATCATCGCCAGGCCGGCAAACCCGAGCGCCACCGAGAGCTCTCTCCAGGGCTCACGGGGTTCGGGCGTTGGACCTAGTTTGAGGATCAGCAATGGGGTAGTGGATAGGAAAACATAAACCACCACCCAAAAGGCGGCTTGCAGGGCGAGGCGCATTCCTTTCATGGATTAACCCTTCGGGATCAGCAAAGAACAGCCGCTTAGCGGAAATATACGATGTAGTTTTCGAGCTGCTTGACCGCGAACTTCAGCTCCTCAATCATATCTTTGACCACGTCGCCAATCGAAATCACGCCCAGCACCTGTTCGTTTTCAACCACCGGCAGGTGGCGAATGTGGTGTTCGGTGATCAGTTCCATGCATTGGTTGACGCTGTCTTCGGTTGACACGCGAACCAGGTTTCGCGTCATCACATCAGCGATCTTCACGCTACTGGGTGCGGCATCCACTAAACCAACCTTGCGGGCATAATCGCGTTCCGTGAATATACCCACCAGCGTTTCCCCTTGCTTGACCAGGACTGCACCTGTATTGTGCTCGCCCATGACCTTGAGCGCATCCAGAACACTTGATTCGGGTGAGACACTCCAGACTTGGTTGCCCTTATTTTTAAGAATTTGTTTGACCTTGTTCATTGGTTGACTCCCTCGTTTGAATTGTTCAGCCTTGTTGTGAATAGGATAGCCTTTTCAGGACTAAATCTTTCGGGTGGAATTCAAGTTTTATTCTATCACAGGCCGTTTTCCTCTCGGCTAAGGTTTTGAAAAACTAAGGAGTTTAATCACCTTGGAAAATGGACATCTGACAGGATGCAATAACTGAAAAACTGAATACAATATATTTGTTAGCTCATGCTGGCTTTTAAGAAAGCGTTTAGTCTTCGAAATTGATTAGGAGATCTGTTTATGCAACCAATTCGTGTTCTTCAGTGGGGCTTAGGTGCGATGGGCAGCGGCATGGCGCGCCTGATGCTCGAAAAATCGGGCTTGCAACTTGTCGCCGCGGTAGATGCCTGGGCGGAGCTCTCGGGGAAAGACCTGGGGGAGGTGCTTGGCCTGGAGTGGCGACTGGGGGTGGCAGTCACCAACCAACCCGAAAAGGTCCTTGACAGGACCCAGGTCGACCTGGTCTGCCTGGCGACCACTTCCTGGACTGCCGCGCAGATGCCCGACCTGCGAAAGATTATCCAGGCTGGGATCAACGTGGTCACCATTGCTGAAGAAATGGCCGATCCGGCGGCCCAAAGTCCCGAGTTGGCGGTTGAAATCGATGCCCTGGCAAAAGAACACCGCGTTTCCGTGCTTGGCACAGGCGTGAACCCGGGATTTGTGTTGGATCTATTGGTCGTCACCCTGACCGGCGGCTGCCACACGGTCGAGCGGATTGAGGCTTCTCGGGTCAACGACTTGAGCCCGTATGGCCCGACGGTGATGAAATCCCAGGGGGTTGGGACAACGCCGGAAGCTTTTCGGGCTGGCGTCGCAGAGGGCTCGATCGTTGGCCATGTCGGTTTCCCTGAATCAATTCATATGATCAGTGAAGCAATTGGGCTGGGCGTGGACCGGATTGTCGAAAGCCGGGAGCCGATTATTAGCACGGTTTACCGTGAGACCCCGCATGTCCGGGTGGAGCCGGGCATGGTGGCGGGTTGCGCTCATATTGGTGTGGGTTATCGCGGCGAGAGAGAAGTGGTTCGACTGATCCACCCGCAGCAAATCCACCCCCAGCTTGAAAACCAATCCACCGGGGATTACATTCATATCTATGGCCTGCCGGAAGTCCACATGACCATCCAACCCGAGATCGCTGGCGGCAAGGCCACGATGGGTATTGCGGTGAACAGTATCCCGCATGTTGTGGCAGCCACCCCGGGTTTGAAGCGGATGATTGACCTGCCGGTTCCGGCAGCCTTGATGGGCCCCAGCGCTTACCGGCGACAGGTGTAAACCGAAGGAAGCAAAGATGAAGATCATTCAACCAGGAACCTGGGTCGAAATCGAACAGGTCATCCTTACTCCGGAACAGCGCGCTCCGAGTCTTCCAGAAGACACAAAACAGGTCCCATACCTCCTGCATGTATCCGGGTTTCTGCTCGAGCCTGCCAACCTGGGCCAGCCAGCCAAGATTCGCACGATCATTGGTCGCGAATTGAGCGGCCTGCTGAAGACGGTCAATCCCAGCTACGGCCATAGCTTCGGCGAAACCGTGCCCGAATTGCTCAGCATTGGCACGGAGCGTGAACCATGAACAGCCTGGGGCGAGATACTTCCTATCCGGCCGTCATGGCGCGCAAGAATGAAATCATGAAAGCCTCATTGGGGATCGATTATGATGATTTCATTCAAAGCCCGATCGCCTTTGATTACGAACGGATGATGGCAGAGACCGGTTACAGCCATGCCGAAATCGCCCGCATCCAGCAGGAAACCAAGGTTGGCCTTACCCCGCTGTTCGAATTACGAAACTTGACCGAAGCAGTGCGCAAGTTCGCTGGGCCTGGTAAAGGAGCCACAATCTTGGTAAAAGATGAAGCGGCCAATGCCTCGGGTAGTTTCAAAGCCCGGCGGGCGTCGATCAGCGCCTATGAAGCTGCCCGTAGAGGCTACCAGGGTATGATTGCCGCTACCAGCGGCAATTACGGCGCGGCGGTCGCCTCGCAGGCCGCCCAGCGCGGCTTGAAATGCATCATCGTCCAGGAGGTCTTCGACAGTCGTGGTGTCGGCCAGCCGGAGATCGTTGAGAAGGGGCGCGCTTGTGAAGCCTATGGCGCAGAGGTGCTCAAGTTATCCGTGGGTCCAGAGTTGTTTTATATGCTGCTCCGGACCCTGGAAGAGACCGGCTTCTTCAATGCCAGCCTGTACACCCCATTTGGCATCCGTGGAATTGAGACCCTGGGTATCGAGATCGCCGAGCAGGTCCGCCAGCGCTACGGAAAAAACCCTGACGCGGTGGTGATCACCCATGCCGGCGGCGGAAACCTGACCGGCACTGCTCGCGGCTTGCTGGCGGCGGGCTGCGACCAGACTCGTATCGTGGCTTGTTCGGTGGACCTGGGCGGTTTGCACATGGCCTCCGATCGCGATTTCAACCGCAAGTCCTTCACCACCGGCCACACCGGCTTTGGCGTGCCCTTCTCAACCTGGCCTGACCGGGTGGATGTGCCCCGCAATGCCGCCCGCTCGCTGCGCTATATGGATGAATACCAGTTGGTCACCCAGGGCGAGGTTTTTTACGTTACCGAGCTGCTCACCAAGCTGGAAGGCCTGGAGCGTGGACCGGCGGGAAACACCAGCCTGACTGCCGCGGTCACCCTGGCCCGCCAGATGGATCGTGACCAGGTCGTGGTTGTCCAGGAAACCGAATACACGGGCGCGGGGAAGCACCATAACAGCCAGCTCTCCTTCGCTCGCCAAAACGGCATTGAAGTCCGGCGGGGCGATCCAACCGAGAACGTCCCTGGAAAAGCAATTGTTATTCCGGAGCGGCTGGAACAGGTGTGGGGAAAAGTCCAGGATATGCAGCGCTTGCGCCTGAGCTACTTGAAAAATGCAGCCAAATTGCATCCGGTTGCCCTGTGGAATGAGAATGACATTGCCTTCCTGGCTGCAGATTTAAAAGTCGATCCCGCCTGGGTCAAGCAGAATGCCCAGAGCCTGGTAAATTAATCGCCACGTTTGGCGGTTGGAAGGTGTGCGAGATGGAGGATCTAATGATGACCGATGAGCGGATCGCCCGCTTTGAACAGCGTCGGGCTGAACTGGAAAAAATGAGCGACGAAGCGCTGAAATCCTATTTTTGGGAGCTGTGCAACCAGGTGGTCGAGCCAATCGTGGCGTTAGCCCGCACCCATACCTCGCCATCGATTGAGCGGGCGGTCTTGCTGCGCATGGGGATTGACAGCCTGAGCTCGCAAGCCGTAGTGGAACGGATTTACCAGGCCGGGCTGCTCGGCAAAGGCGCCGGGCATGTCCTGCTCAAGC
>CAZAGA010000275.1:0-5079 GCA_964484335.1 uncultured Anaerolineaceae bacterium | reverse complement strand
GCCAGGATCTGGTCAGCCTGGGCCTGGGTAATCACCCCATCTGTGACTGCCTGGGCTACGGATGCTTCAAAGGCTGATTTCATCGAGGCCTGGAAATTTTCATTCGCAAACAGCGCCTGGCGGCCTTTGATCAGGTCAGCCTGCTCCTGGGTCAGCTTGCCATCGGCCACAGCCTGGTCGATGCGAGCACTTTGGGCCTGGAGCTGGGCGGCATTCAATTCCTCGACGCTGATTCCGAGAGCATTGGCCAGCAAAGCCTGAAAGTCGATTGAGCTCAGGTCGATCAAATCACCCCGCCGGTCGCCATATTTCAAGCCGCGGCCGCTGGCTTTGATCTGATCAGCCTGGGCCTGGGTAATCAAACCCTGCTCGACAGCCTGCGCCAGGCCAGTGTCCTGAGCTTTCTGGTAGGCTGCGTTCAGCTCATCCACAGTGATCCCGAGTGCTTCAGCCAGGTACTCATCCTCAACACCACGCAGGCCATCTTTGGCTGGCAAAGCCGTGGTCGCTGCACCCGTGCTCGCCTGTGCCTCGGGCGTTGTGTTCGTTTGCGCGCTGGCCGACCGGTAAGCCACGGCCCCAAAAGCGACGCCAAGGGCCAAAACCCCTAATACAACCATCGTAACGATCTTCTTACTATTCATACTGATCTCCTTTTTTGTACATTCGGTTAAGTCAGATCCTGTTTGGATCTGATACAAGGATATCAAGCACCTGTTCAGAAATTGTTAAGCCATAATTTTGAAATTATGTGCTTTTCACGGGTTTCGTTAAGCACCAGCGTGGAGTGTCCCAACGATGGTATAATCGGCGGAAAATAAACCATATTTTGTACTCAGGAGAAAAAAGAAATGACAATGAAAATCACCGATGAGTGCATTTCGTGCGGAGCCTGTGTCCCGGAATGCCCGACCGAATCGATCAGCGAAGGCGATACGATTTACGTGATCAATGCGGACACATGCGTTGAGTGCGAAGGCCACTTCGATGCCCCGCAATGCGTAGCGGTCTGCCCGGTGGATTGTATCGTCAAGGCTTAGCCAAGGGACCAAGGAATCCAGGTAGTAATGAAAAAATCGGCTTCGCCGATTTTTTCATTAAGTTGAGATCCAGACAGTCATCTGGGAGGGGCCACGGTTCGCCCAAAGTTGGTAAGGAATGAACAGTAATGGCTTGCCAGAAGTAGTTTTTGCTCGCAGGATTGTCACACCATCCAGGACATCCGGCGCCCATTCCGAACGCAAGCTTTCCGGATCAAGATGCGCCGAGAATATATCCAGGTCGGGGTGATCGACGCTTTCCAGGCAATAAACCAGGGGACCGCGCGTCACAGCCAGCTTGCCGGCATGACCTTTCACCGTGGGATGAGCACGACGTATATCGATCGAGAGGCCAAAATCCAGCTCAACAACGTCCCCGGTTTGCCAGCGACGCTGGATGGGCAGGAAAATCGCCCGGCGGGGATCGTAACCCTGTGCGGTGACAGCGTCTTTAACCGCTGGTAAAGCAATTTCCTTTTCAGGGTTTGCCAGAGCAATAGCCGGTTCAGAACCGGCAGGTAGGAGCGTGGCCTGGAGAGCATGGCTCCAGGATGGTAGACGAATCTGCAGGGTGAAATCGACGGGAGCTGCTGGGTTGATCAAAATTCGGACCCGACCGTTCCAAGGCAGCTCGGATTGCATCTCGAGCTCAACCGGCGACACAAGTGGCAAACGCACCTGCCCGCCAAAATACTGATGCACCCAGATCGTGTCTGAGTTGTAGCTGTAAGCATATTTTCCCAAGTCGGCCAACGTGCGCGAAAGGTTGGATGGGCAACAAGGCACGGCAAACCAGGGCCGGCGAACTATGCCGCCCCGGCAAGCCAGCGGATTGTTGTACAGGTAACTCTCACCACTCAAGCCCATCCCCACCAACGCGGCATTATACAACTGCCATTCAAACAGATCGCTATATTTCGCTTTCCCAGTTGCCAGGGCCATTTGCCAATTCCAGAACAAGCCAGCCAGGGCAGCACAGGTTTCGGCATAGGCAAACTCTGGATCCAGCTCGTAATCGCGGCCAAAACCTTCCAAACCGGGTAAAGATCCGAGACCACCAGTAACATACATCCGGCGAGTGACCATGTGCTCCCAGGCCTGCTCAAGCGCCGGCAGCAGAGTTGGATCACCCCGCTGGCGAGCGAGCAACGCAGTTGCGGTCTCGAGATAACCAAAGCGCACTGCATGCCCGACCGGCACCTTGAGCTGGCGGATTGGGGTGTGTTGTTGGAAATATTTACCAGAGAGGGCGTTGACCTGCCAACGAAACTGGCTCAACGCCGGTTTTCTCGCGACGTTTCCGGAAGGAAGCTGAAAAGGCCGCTGGTCAGGATGCTGTGCAAGAAAAGCTGCCCGTTTCTGGCGCACCTCCCGGCTACGTGCGCCAACCGACTGGTTTTGGCGCAATAGTGAAAACGCGAATCGAGATGTCCGGCCGCGCTGCTCCAAGAAATGGGCGGCCAGGTCCTGGTAGGATTTTTCACCGGTTGCCTCAAATAACCGCAGCAAGGCAATTTCGACTTCTTCATGCCCTGGGGTCCGTTCGGGACCTGCTTCTATGAACTCACTCGCCAACAGGTCAGCCGACCGGCGAGCAATCGAGAGCAAGTCCTCCCGGCCAGTGGCCCGGAAGTGGGAGACACCAGCTTCGATTAGATGCCCATGGCAGTAGAGTTCATGCTCAATTTGCAAGTTCAGCCAGCGCTGGCCAGGGAAATGGATCTGATTATAGGTAAACAAGTAGCCATCCGGCGCCTGGGCGCGACCCAGCAAGCCAATAAACGGATCGACTAATTCAACCAGGTGCGGGTCTGGAGCGATGGCCAGGAGCCGGGAGGCGGCGTCCAGCCATTTATAGGCATCCGAATCGGCAAAAAACCAGCCTTCACGAAAGCCCTTACATTCACCAGTCAACAAGCGGAAATTATCAATACAATGGCTGGCTTCCAGTTGTTCCCATTGGTGGTAGATAGCACGTTGAGCATTTACCTGGAGGCGTGGCGACCAGAAGGAATCCTGTATATTGGACTGTCTTGGGAGTAACTCATTCATAACAGTTGTTTCAAACGTAAATCAAACCGCTCCAATAACTCGCCTGACTGCCGGGCCCAATTCGGGTTTGGATCCTGAAGAACAAAGTTTGCCATGCCAATCACTCGGGCTGAGATAAAAGAATCGATTTCACCCGGATATCGTTCTGGCCAGGGCGCCAGGCATTGGTAACCGCGCGTGAAGGCAGCCCGAAACTCCTGGTAATGCGGGTGGTCAAACAAGTGAAAAAATGTCACAGCAATATCCTGAACAGGCCAACCCCACATCAAATCTTCGAAATCGATCGGCGAGAGTAAGCCCCGCCAGCAGCGAACATTCCATTGGTGTAAATCACCATGAATCAGGCGCATGGGTTCACCAGAGCCGATCAACCAGTCAAGCGCTGACTGAACTCGGTCGATTGCCGCCTGGAAGAGCGAACGCCGCTCGACTGAAACCAGGTTTTGAAAACGCTGCTCAAACAGGATGAATGGATCAGAAAAAGGAATTACCCGGTCGAAGCGAAGAAGATCCAGGTTAGCCGGAGGGTGATAATCTCTGGCGTGCAGGTGGAGCCTGGCGCTCAGTTCTCCCAACCGGGTGAGATTGTTAATCGAAAGCGAATTCGCCAGGTCACCGCCCGGAACCCACGAAAAAATTGCACAGAAGCGACCTTCCGGTATCCCGGCGGCGCTAGCTTTAATAAAAAGTTCGCCTTTTGTAGTCGGCAACGGCCGCGGTAAGCTGAGATTCGTTTCTTCGGCCAGAGCACGCAGCCAGTCCATTTCAGCAGTCAGGTGGTCTGGGGTATGACCGCCTTGCGGTAAGACCACTCGCAAGATATAGCGTTCCTTTTTTGGGGTGTCAATCCGAAAAATCCCGTTGAAATCATTAGTGACCAGACGGATCCGGTGGAGATCCAGATCATAAGAGCGTAAAGCCTCCAAAGCCAGCCAGCGTAAGCGGCGAGCCTGGCCACGTACCGTAAGCGTGTGGTAGGGTTTCATCTTCCATGAGTATCTTACTCGATTTTCAAGCAGGAGAGCAGCCAGTTTTATCACCTTGACAGCCTTCCTGGATTCAACTAAAATGAAATTGTTTTTCATTTTCAATAAAGAAAAACGTCACCCGCTTTGGCGTAGACTCAAGCATGATCAACCAGAAAAAGAAACTACCCCCCTTCCCGCCTGATGATCCGGCCCGCCTGGAATTGGAAGGCGTCACCCTGGCCTATAATGGACAGGCGATCTTGAGCGAGGTCAGCTTTGAGGTCCCGCACGGGGCTCGCCTGGCAGTGGTCGGGCCCAATGGAGCCGGGAAATCCACCCTGTTCAAAGCCCTGGTCGGCCTGCTGCCGGTGCGCGCCGGCCAGATCCGCATCCACGGCCAATCCCTGGCCACCCACCGCGACTGCGTGGCGTATATCCCGCAGCGCGAGGAAGTCGATTGGCGATTTCCGGTCACGGTGGCAGACGTGGTGATGATGGGGCGTTTCAGCCAGCAAGGCTGGCTGCGCCGGCCTGGCGCGACTGACCAACGCCTGGTGCAACGCAGCCTGGAGCAAATGGGGATTGCCCACCTGGCCAACCAACCCATCGGTGAGCTATCCGGCGGACAGCAGCAACGCGTCTTTCTGGCGCGCGCCCTGGCCCAGGAGCCGCACATCCTGCTGATGGATGAGCCGTTCACCGGCGTAGATGCCGCCACCCAGGAAGTTACCTTAAACCTGCTAGAGGACCTGCAAGCCCAGCAGGTTACGACGATCGTCTCTACCCACGACCTGAACCTGGCTGCCCGGCGTTTCGAGCACGTTCTGCTGCTCAACCGGCGGGTGATTGCTTATGGCACCCCCGGGCAGGTCTTCACACCGCAACATATTGGCCTGGCTTTTGGCGGTCAAGCTCTATTCCTGGATGGTGTGGTAGTCGTAGATGAATGTTGCCCACCCGATCTTACAATCCCAGAGGCACACCATGATTGAGTGGTTAACCGCACCTTTTGCTTATAC
>CAZAGA010000274.1:0-5113 GCA_964484335.1 uncultured Anaerolineaceae bacterium | reverse complement strand
GCGGAGGCGTTGAGCACCGGGCGCACGAACATAATCATCGTGGCGTCCTGCTCCAAACTGCCCGAATCGCGCAGGTCGGCCAATTGCGGCTCGGCGTCGTCACCGCGCCGTTCAATCGCACGGGAGAGCTGCGAGTTGGCGAAGAAGGGGACGTGGTATCTCACCCCCATGCGTTTGATGCCGGCTGACGTTTTTGAGACGTCCTGGACCTTGTTCTCCAGCCCGTTGTTGACCTGCTGGATGTAGTCAATCCCGACCCAGCGCACCCCGTTCTGGGCGATCTTTTTTCGGAGGATGCGGTCGATCTCGTCAATGTCGGGCGAGCCGAGGGTGACGATGTGGATCGGCAATCTAACCAGCTCCTGGACGCCGTTCTTGATCGCCGCCACCTGCTCGTCGGAGAGCTTCTTGGGCATTTTAATTAGCCGGGTGTCGATCCCCAGGTGCAGCCCCAGCAAGTTGCGGGCGTAGTCGATGTGCGAGTTGTCCATGTTGAAGATCAGGTTAGGGACGCCCTGTTTGCCCAGCCAGTAGCTTTCGTAGCGCAGAGCGGTCGAGTTGTGGGTGACGGTCATGTCTTCAAGAAGAAACAGGCCGTTTCCGTCGAGCGTGAAACCGTAATAGTCATCGACCTTATCTTCTTCGATATGAAAGCCTGTCATTCGCCAATCGACGCGTTTCTTGCTGGCATCCGGTATTTTGCGCTTTATCCGAATTGGACAATCTGTGAAGTCGCCATGGATAGAAATTCGATAAGCAATTCCTTCGGCGCCAGTTTGGCATTTTGCAGTTTTCTCTTGGATATTGCCAACTCGAAAACCGAGCGTGTTACACAGGAAAACAATCTGCTCGATTAGGCCTTTATTTTTCATGACAATCTCGATGCCATTATGGATCATATGCCCATCGCTGTCGATCAGACCAGCCAAAAGTTCTAGACGAATTCGTTTCGAGTTGATCAGATATGCGTTTGGAATGTGTTTATTGTTCAACAATCCCATCCGACGCAAGATTGCTTGGATCGAATTTCTGCGTCTTGCATTATCGCCTATCCATCCAGTGGTAATTCGATACGTCAGTTTGTGGCTATGTAGTTTTTCGCCGCGCCGATTTGCATAGTCTTGAAGATAGTCGATTACCTCTTGATCGGTATTTGTGATATTGCTATTAGCCGATGTTCCATCTCCTAGCCACAATCCTAGAAAATACGGTTCCAAATCGACCGCTTGTTCTGGAAAGCGAACTGGAACTTTATAGCCCTTCCATCGATTACTCATTGGGTGATATAGAATATTGTGTACGGAAAAGTTCCTAATTTCGCCGTGGGTCAATCCATCTTCGTTTTTGCTTCTCTGTAGAGAGAGAATATGATGCTCGTTGACACGGTAGTCAATGGCGCGGTTCTGACGAACCCAATACATCATTCCTCTGCCTCGGGTGATGGATAGGACCGTACGCGGCCTTGAGTGCGGACCCATTAGTCTGTCTCCGACGCGAACATCTTCAACGGCTCGTAGAGTGCCATCGAACATTAGAACCTTAGTTCCTTTTCCAAGGCACTTGCCGTCGCCCGGACGGCCGGCGTTGATGATGTAATCCTCGTCTTCGGCGTAGTCGATCAGGTCTTTGAGCGCCTGCAAGTGCGGCACCCAGGCCGGCTGGTACGTGCCGTCGCGCAAGCCTTCAAAACGAGGCAGGAAGATGGCGATGATGTCGCCAATCGTCATGCCCTCCTCCAGCTTGCCGGTGCGCCGCAGGGAGAGCAGGCGCCTTTCGGCGTTGTCGAGCACTTCTTCGGCGCCGACCCGCTCGTCTTCGGCCTCGGCCCGGATCAAGCCGGCCACGCTTTTGAGCGAGCGTTTGATCGACGCCGAAAGAACCCGCCCGGCGTACTCCTCCACCGCCGAGCCGCGGCTCTGGACCAGCTCCCCAAAGTAGGCTTCGCCGGTCAGGCTGCCGTCAGGGGAATGGATCTGGTCGAGGCTGGCGCGCAGCATTTCGATCACGGCGCGCGCCTCGAGCGAGCCGCGGCGGTGGAGGGCCAGGATTTCCGCCCAGATCAGGCGGTGAGGGGGATAAGCGAAGTCGCCGGGCAGGATGCCCTCCGCAGACGCCATCGCCTGCGGGTCATAGATGACCGAGCCGATCAAAGCCTTTTCCCATCCGTACATGGCTACCCCGCGATCAAGAGGCCGGCTAAGTCGCGCGTTGCGGCGCTCCTGAGCAGCTGGTCTTGCACGTTGACGGTGGTGAGTTCGGTGATCTCGACCGTAGCGCCTAAGAGCGACTTGATCAGCCCCAATTGCTCAGTCGTGCCTTTGATGGCTAAAATCTTATGTCCGTTGACCGGGATCAGCGCCGCCTCCGCCGGGGCGGTCGTCTCGGAGCTGACCAGCTCGACGTGGTGGCCGACCAGGCGGTTGAGCATGACCAGCTGGTCCTGGTCGACCTGCATGGTCACGGCCATGCCGGCCCCGGAGCGGATGATCGAGGCGCCGATGGTCGGGGTGGGATTGGGGTTGATCCGCCGGCGCAGCTCACGCACCGGCAGGCTGCGGCCGTCCTCAACCAGTTGGCGCACGACCAGGTCGCGGATTTCGTCCACCGTCAGGGTGGCTTCCCCGTTGTGGGTGTTCCGGTCGGTGGTGACGGCTTCGTCGGTCAGGGCTTCGACCGCCTGGACGACCGAGGGGCGGGTGCTGGCCTCGCCGGTGATCAGCATTTTCAGGATCGGCATTAAGTCGCGGAACTTGGACGAGCCGACTTCCTCCCACAAGAGGGCGATGTTGTAGCCGTGGGCGGTCAGGTAGGGGAAGAGCACATCGACCAGGTCGAGAGTGAAGTGCAATTCGGTGCGCGACAGGCCGTTGTCGTCGGCCAAAGCGTCGAGGGTGGCGTACTGGCCGGGGTGGCGGCTGAGGATGTTCTCGCGGCGGATGCGCAGAAGGCGCTCGCCGCGCAAGAGAACGGCGGCGAAGTCCAGGCCGTTGACCATTTGCAGCTCGCGGACCACGACCATCGCCTCGATTTCGGTGGCGGTCACGTCGAGCGAGTTGGCGGCGATGTCCTGGAGGACGCTCTCGCGCGCCGCCTGGCGCAGCTTCTGGTCCAGGTCGAAGATGCCGCTGGTGACGGTTAGGTGGGTGGACGGCGCCACCCCCACAATGCTCATTTCTGTCATGTTTCCTCCAATAAGGTTTGGTCTATCGGGCGCTGGTCGGCGCTGCGCTTTTTCCGGCGCCGGAAATTCTCGCGGTAGCTCTCGCGCTCGTCGCGGATCAGGTACACGAAAAGCCCGACCGGGCGGGTCGGGTTTTCAGCCGCGCGAAAGCGGGCGAAGGCGTTGTCGAGGTAGAAGGCGCAGCTGGAGCACTCGTCGCACATGCCGAGCAGGGTCAGCGGCTTGCAGTAGTGCTCCTGGATGGCCCACATCACCTGCCCCTCCGGCAGGTCAATCGCGGCGTCGACCAGCTGGTCAAGTTGTCTGCGGTTGATTTTCATCCGTCCTCCGTCATAATTATCGAACATTTGTTCGTCTATTGTAACATCAAAGCGCCGGAATTAGATTAATATGTCACAGTTATTGACTTAATGTATTCCAGATGTTACACTTTGTCTAATCGTTACAATCTGTATTACAAATCGGAGGCGCGATGCTAAAGGAAATCTTGCGAGAGCGGATGGAAAAAGAAAGCATCTCCCTGCGGGCCGCCGCCACGCAGATCGGGATTTCGCACAATACCATCTACCGGACGCTGGAAGGCCAGCCCATCGACCTGGAAACCCTCAACCTGATCGCGAAATGGCTGGGGGTCAAGCCGTCGACCCTGATCGACGCCGAGGCCGGGGACGTCGCCTCGATGCTGGCGGTGATCCTCGAGCAGAACCCGGAAATGGTCAAGGTGCTGCGCGGCTTCGTCTCCCTGTACCACCCGCGGGTGATCCAGGAGATGCTCTGGTACATGCTCTGGCGGATGAGCCGCGAGGAAGCCGAACCAGCCGCCCTTTAAGCCAAACCCAGGGATGGGCTTTCCCTATAACTTGTGGTTGTCGACCGGGCTGCCGAGCAGGTGCGCTTCGGCAATGTCGTCGGTCGTCTGGGCCAAATAGCGCCGGAGCACTTGCAGGTCGGCGTGGCCCATCAGCTTTTGCAGGCTGAACACGTCCACCCCCGCCCGCAGCATGTTAATCGCAAACGCCCGCCGGAAGCTGTGCAGGGACGGCGGGACAATCCCGACCATCCCGGCCCGGCGGGTCAGGACCGCCCGCAGGCCGTCGTAGGTCAGCCGCTCCCCGCCCGCTGAAAGCCACAAGGCCGGGTGGTCGTCCTGGCGGCGCTTCAGGTAGGCCCGGATCGCCCGGCGGGTCTGCCGGCCGACATAGACGGTGCGCGGCTTGCCCCCCTTGCCCTGTTTGACCAGCGCCGCCCCGCTCGCCAGGTTGAGATCGCGGCGGTCCAGGCCGAGCAGTTCGCCGGCCCGCACCCCGCTGTCAAGCAGAAAGAGCAGGATCGCCCGGTCGCGCGCTCCGATCCGGGTGTCCAGCTGGCAGGTCTTGAGCAGGCGCTGTAAGTCGCTGATCTCGGCCGGCTTGAGCGGGGGGAGCGCCACGCGCGGCGCTTTGACCTTGTGGATCGGGTTCGTCCAGCCTGGCGGCTCGGCCTCCTGGCCGAACCAGTTCAGGAAGGCCTTGAGCGTCCGGTAAGCGGCGTGGACCCCGCCGGGGTTGTGGCCCTTATCTTCCAAATGGAGCAGGAAGGCCCGGATGGCGTTGGGCGTGATCTCGGTCACGCAGCCGATAGCCTGGGTTTCGCAAAACTCGGTGAATAGGCTGCATTTTTTCTGGTAAAATTTCAGCGTTCCGGGCGCGACGTGCTGAGCCTTGCGATCCGTCAGAAAGGCGCCGATCCAGTTCAGCAGGTTAAATTCGGGCGAAAAAACGGTCGAAAAAATCCCCTGTGTACAATTTGGTGCGGTCATTTCATCTCCTGAAAATACCCGCCATATATAGGGATAAGGCACGTGAAAAACGGTTTTTCGACCACATATGGGTAGCAAAACGGGGCTGTGGCGGAATTAGGCAGACGCAGGGGACTTAAAATCCTCCGGTACGG
>CAZAGA010000273.1:0-5130 GCA_964484335.1 uncultured Anaerolineaceae bacterium | reverse complement strand
CCAGTAGTAGGGCCATCAGGGCGATCCCGGCCTGGATGGTTTTCCGGCGCCCGATCCGCGCTCCGATCGTGCCAGCGGGGATGGCAAATAGAACGAACAGCAGCGAAAGCTGACCAAGCAGGCGCGCCCCTTCCGACTCCTCCAGGCCCAGGTGCTTGTTTGCATACAGGCTGAAGAATGCTTCCACGGCGTTGTAGGCTACAAACCAGAAAAAGATCGCTAGCAGGATGCGCAGCGCGCTTTTATCCTCTGAATGCAAGATTTCCTTCAAGCTTTCCAACAGGCTGACCTGCGGTTCGTTTGACACCGTCCCGGCTGGCATCTTCGGCTCACGGATGAAAATAAAGACCATCAAGACAGCCAGGATAACCAGCAGAGAGCCAAGCCAGAATGGAAAGGACGGGTTCATTTTGTACAGAGCTGCGCCGCCTAGGAATGAGATTATTGCACCGACACCGCCCATCAGGTTAATTATTCCATTGGCGGGAGAGCGTTTTTCAGACGGGGTGATATCTGGCATTAACGCCACCACGGGTGTACGCCAGAATGCCATCGATAGCAGCAGCCCGCTGGTGCAGACGACAAACAAGGGTAAAATGCCAGCTTTGGCCATAATCGGGATCAAGGCGAAGGCCAGGGCGCTAAGCGGAGCGCCGACTAGCAAAAATGGCATCCGCCGGCCAATGCGCGTCTTCAACCGGTCCGACCAGGCACCGACCGGGGGTTGGATCAGCAGGGCGACAAAGTTATCCAGGGTCATAAAAAAGCCGATCATGGCTGGCGCGAGTTTGAACGTGTTGGCCAGGAACAGCGGTACAAAGGCGTTATACACGCCCCATACCACGCTGACTCCAAAGAAACCAAATCCGAGCAGGACAATCTTGCCGTAATTAAATTTCATTTCGCCTCCGGTTAAAACGATGATCTCTAAGGTTGGTTTTCATCGGCATCCAGTTTTGACAGGAATTTCAAATCTTCTTGAGTCAACTCGGCCTTGGCCAGCAGGTCCGGTCGGCGCTGGCGGGTGCGTAGCAGCGCTTGCTCGCGCCGCCAGCGAGCGATTTTGGCATGGTCGCCGGAAAGTAAGATCTCGGGCACTCGCCAGCCGCGGAATTCCGGCGGTCTGGTGTAATGTGGGTACTCAAGCAGACCGGAGGCATGCGAGTCGTCCATCGCTCCGTCCGGATCGCCGAGTACACCAGGGATCAGCCGGGAAACCGCGTCGATTACGATCAGGGCAGCCAGCTCACCACCGGTCAGCACATAATCGCCGATGGAGAGCTCGTCCGTCGCCAGGTATTGGCGGATGCGCTCGTCAAAGCCCTCATACCGGCCGCATAGCAAGCCCAGGCGGGTTGGCAAGCTGACGGTAGATTCGTCCTGCGCCGGGTGGGCCAGCTGGATGGCGATTTCCTGGGTGAATACCCGGCCCTGGGGGGTCAGCAGGATCAGCGGGCAAACTGGCGGCGAGCCGAGCACGGCTTCGACCGCCGCGAAGACCGGTTCCGGCTTCATCACCATCCCGCCGCCGCCGCCGTAAGGCTCATCGTCAGTGATATGGTGCCGGTCGGTGGTCCAGTCCCTGATGTTGTGCACCTGAACGTCGATAAGCCCACGCTGGCGGGCGCGTAATAAGATACTGGTGTCAAGATAGGGAAAGAAAATCTCTGGGAACAGCGTAAATACCTCGAAGCGCATACCCTTTGATTTTAGACGCTAGAGCGCAGTTGCGCAAGGAATTAGAGTGTATTAAGTATTGCTTGACGAGCGATTGTCGAAAATGGTATGATGATTTTATGTATCTGCGTGGAAATAAATGGACCATGACCAAACGACCGCGCCGGCGAACCAGCCCGTGGCGGATCCTGTTTCTTTTGGCAGCGATCGGCGGCCTGTTGTATGTTAACCAGGTGATTGTCCCGGCGACCCCACCACTCTTTATCCCAACACCAACCCCGACCCAAAGCCCTGAGTCGTTCATCAACCAGGGCGAGGATTACTTTCGCCAGGGTAAACTAACGCTGTCGATCAATGCCTATAAGGAAGCCATCAATAGCGATCCAGCTAATCCATCGAATTATGTTGCCCTGGCGCGCCTGCAAGTATTTGCCGGGCAGTATGATGAAGCGATTAAGAACACTCAAAATGCCCTGCTGAAGAATCCGGAAAACCCGATGGCATATGCAGTGCAAGGGTGGGCACTGGGATTCCAAGAAAAATATGGCGAAGCGGAGCGCTCAGTGAAAAAAGCGCTCGAATTGGATCCGAATAACGCCCTAGCGCATGCCTATTATGCAGAGATTCTGATCAACCAGGGCGACTACACCCTGTTTGATAAGGCGATTGAAGAATCGAAGAAAGCACGCGATTTAGATCCGTCTTTGTTGGAAACGCACCGAGCGCGCGGGATCGTCCTGCTTAATACGCAGAACGTCGAGCAGGCAGTCGAAGAATTTCAGGCTGCTCTGGCGATCAATAAAAATATTGCCGACCTGTATCTAAACCTGGGGGTGGCATATAAACTGCTGGAACAGTACGACCTGGCCCAAGAGGCGCTGCTAGCCTCCTATGCCTTGAATCCCAACGATACGATTGCCCTGACTGAGTTGTCGCGCTCTTTCTTTGCAGATGGGCGCTTTGCTCAGGCGGCACAGTATGCTGAAGAAGCCGTCAAAGTTGCCCCGATCGATCCCCGCCTGCATGGGAATCTGGGGATCATTTACTATAAGATGGAAGATTATCCCAAAGCCATCCCTGAGCTGGCGCTGTCGACCCAGGGCGGTCAAACAGCAGACGGGGCGGTGGTCGAAGGACTGCCGCTTGAGTATGGCCGGGTGATGGAATATTATTGGTACCTGGGTTTCGCTCTGGCACGCAGCAACCGCTGCATCGAAGCGGTCCCGATTTTCCAAAAGCTGCTCAGCGATGTGTCGAATGACGAAATTGCTGTCTATAACGCCAACCAGGGCCTGGAAATCTGCGCCGAAGCAGCCAAGAATCCGCCTGCTACCACTCAACCCGGCCCTGCGCCCGCTACCCCCACACCTTAAGGAATGAACCGTACCCTGGTTGGAAAGCAACCCGCATTTCGCCCCGGTCGCCAAAAAACGAGTTTCTACCGGGTAATGATTCTTTTAGCGCTGATCCTGGCCAGCATTTGGATGATCCTGAGCCTGCAGCGCGGCGAAGTTAAATCACCTTTTGAGCCAACTCCGACGCCAACACGAATGGCTTCTTCATACTTTATGGAAGCGGAGGCGTATTTTGATGCTGGAAAGCTGGATGATCCGAGCGATAACCAGCCAGGAGGTTTGCTGCCGGAGAGCATTCGGGCGACGGCTACCGCCTTGGGAACCGAAATTCCACCCGATGTGACAATCACCCCTGCGCCGCCTCGTCCGGGAGAGCCGGTCATCAATGATGCCATTGATGCCTACCAGGCTGCGTTAGCATTAGACCCGAGTAATGCACAGGCCTGGGCGCAACTGGCCCGGATCCAGGCTTATTCGTCACAGACCCTGAGGAATGATACCGAGCGCCTTCAGCGATTGAAGGAAGCTCTGGAATCCGCCGATACTGCCGCTGAGCTGGCGCCGGATGACAGCACGGTGCGTGCTATTCGAGCTTTTGTGCTTGATTGGTATGCTTATAACAGCCTGGTGGACGCACAGACCAGCGCTGAGTTATTGGTCGAAGCCGAACGAGAGGCCTCGCGCGCTTTTCAGCTCGATCCCAATAATGCCCTGGCGTTGGCCTTCTATGCAGAGATCCTGGCCGACCAGTTCAAGCTGACCCAGGCTGAGAAATATGCCTCCCAGGCTGTTCAGCGTGGGCCGGAACTGATGGATACCCACCGGGTCTATGCCTATGTCTGGGAGTCGCTCGGCGCCTATCGCCAGGCCATTGAAGAGTACCTGGCGGCAGCGGAAATTACCCCGAATCTGGCTTTTTTGTATATCCGGATTGGTCAAAACTACCGGGAAGGGATCAAGAATCCCGACCTGGCGCTTGAATATTTCGATCGAGCAGCCCGGATCAACTCCCAACTGGGGATTCAAAACCCCCTTCCGTATATTGAAATTGCCAAGACTTATACCCAGCAAGGCCAGTTTTTAATCGCTGGCGTCAACGCCGAAAAAGCGCTGTCTTTGGATAACCAAAGCGCCAATACCTACGGCCAACTGGGGATTATCTTTCGGCGAGCGCGTAATTATGAGGGAGCCAATCCGCTGTTGAAATGTGCGGTGCGCGGTTGTACCGCCGAAGAAAATGAAATGGGTAAAGTCGCAGTTGAAGGCCTGCCGCTCACCAGCTTGACCATTGCATACTATTACGTAGAGTATGGAACCAACCTGGCCTTTCTAAGTAAACCGAACGAGAATTACTGCGCCGAGGCTCTGCTAGTTCTTGAACAGGTGCGTGCTTACCGGCCAGATGATGCGACCCTGATTGGGATTGTCAATGATAGTGAAGGCATTTGCCGCCGCTTAGAAGGCAACCTGGCGGAGCAAAAATCCGCTACGCCCGCGCCAACTCCCAGCCCTTCCCCGTAGTTGTAAGATTTGTATAAGAATTTGACGTATCCCCTTGACTTTCTATCTAAAACTGAGTAAGATTAGATCATCAAATTAGCACTCTGTATCTTTGAGTGCTAATTTCTTGTCAAAGTCTAAGCAAAAAGTTAATCCAATTTCATATCGGAGGTTTGTATGGCTATTTCTTTGAAACCCTTGGGCAATCGTGTGGTGGTTGAGCCTCTCGAGCAGGAAGAAATCACTGCTGGCGGCATCGTGCTTCCCGAAACTGCCAAGGAAAAACCCCAGAAGGGTCTGGTTCTCTCGGTGGGTCCCGGTGAGCGGGATGATGATGGGGACTATATCCCGATGGATGTCAAGGCTGGCGATACCGTCTTATTCGCCAAGTATGCTGGAACTGAGATCAAAGTGGATGGCAAGAAATTGCTAATCCTGCGCGAGAGCGACCTGTTGGCCATCGTCCTGGCCTAATTTCTACGAATAAGGAGCATTAACCTATGGCAAAGCAAATCGCCTTTTCTGAAGATGCCCGCCGCCAGCTTTCCCGCGGTATGGCGATCCTGTCTGAAGCAGTTGCCACCACCCTGGGCCCCAA
>CAZAGA010000272.1:0-5156 GCA_964484335.1 uncultured Anaerolineaceae bacterium | reverse complement strand
TAACGACCACGCCGATCCTGGCGCTTTCGCAGTTCATCTTGGCCCAGCATCCCGACCTGCAGCACATCCCCTGGTTAGCAGTGGATCAATTGATCCAGGACCAGTCAGCTGCTGACGCCTGGAAACATCCAGGCATTTCACCAGCCACATTGGCATTCCTTCAATATACTTCCGGCTCCACATCTGAGCCCAAAGGGGTGATGATTAACCATTCCAATCTATCTTGGCAGATTGAAACCATCCGCAAGGCCTTCCAGCTGGATCCGGATCATGACCGCTGCGTTATCTGGCTTCCCTTCTACCATGATATGGGTTTGATTGGCGGCATTTTGACCCCACTGTATATGGGGGTCGCGATCACTTTGTTCTCTCCGCTTGATTTCTTGCAGCGACCGGTTCGTTGGTTGAATATGCTTTCCCGCAATAAGACCACCGTCAGCGGCGGCCCAAATTTCGCTTATGAATTATGTATCCGGAAAGCAACACCGGAGCTCATCCAAAGCCTGGATCTAAGCAACTGGGAGGTGGCGTTTAATGGGGCTGAGCCTGTTCGAGCGGAAACCCTGGAGCGCTTTGCGCAGGTATTCCGCCCTTCTGGCTTCAATATAAAAGCGTTTTACCCCTGTTATGGGTTGGCCGAAGCCACATTATTGGTCTCCGGAGAAATTCGTGGGTCTGGGCCGACAATCCTCCCTGTCCAGTCTGAAGCCCTGGGGCGCCACCAGGTCATGATGATGGATGAAAATCAACCTGGCTCGCAACGATTGGTTGCGGCGGGCCGCACTTGGAACAATCACCAGGTTGTAATTGTTGATCCTGAAACTGGACTGGCTTGCCAGCCTGATGATAATGGATTGACCAGTGTGGGAGAAATTTGGGTCAGTGGCCCGAGCATCGCTCAAGGCTATTGGGAACAACCGGAGGCGAGTCAAGCAACTTTTTATGCCCGCCTGCCAGGTTCTCCTGAGCGATATTTACGGACTGGCGATCTGGGGTTTCTGCACCGGGATGAACTCTATGTAACTGGGCGGATCAAGGATTTAATCATTGTCGATGGTCTGAACCGATATCCTCAGGACCTTGAATTGACCACCGATAAGTGCCACCCTGCCTTAAGGCCTGGCTGCAGCGCAGCTTTTTCAGTGGAAATCGCCGGGCAGGAGCAGGTGATTGTGGTTGCTGAAGTCGCCCGCCGGGACCAGTTGGCTCAAATTGCGGCCCAGGGGAGCGTGGATGTTACTCCGGAAGCAATCAGCCGGTCCATTCGGAGTGCGATTGCCACGGAGCATGATGTGCATGTTTTTGAAGTGGTCTTACTTAAACCTGGCAGCGTGCCGAAAACCTCGAGCGGGAAAATTCAACGCCATGCCTGTAAACAAGGCTACTTGAATGGTGTGCTGGAGCGTTGGAATCCAGCTTGAATAATCGCCAGATTAAGGTAATATGAACATATTGTGTACATAATATTGACAATATGTGTACTTGGGGTTAAAATGAGGCAATAAAGATAATTGTGTAGTAATTAGAAGGGTCAGGCTATTACCACGACTGGGAGGCAGCGATAACATGGCATTAGGAAATTTACCATGGGAAGCGCATTTATTAGCACTAGCTCAAGAAGCACAAGATAGCCATGTGCAGCTTGAGCCGCTTCCAGTAGATGACCAGGCTTTATTAACCCAGGCTTATGCGTATTGCGATCTGATTACCCAGACCCATAGTAAAACCTTTTTTACGGCATCCAGTTTGCTGCCAAAGCCGAAGCGGCAGGCCGCGCGGGCTTTATACGGCTTTTGTCGTACGACGGATGATTTAGTCGACTGTTCTGCAGGGGATTCACAGGAATTGTTAAATTCATGGCGTGACCAGGTTTTGGGTGGGAGCGGTACGAATCAAGACCTGGTTGCCATGGCTTGGAATAATGCTCGCTATGAATTCAATATTCCCTGGCGTTACTCCGAGCAACTAATCCAGGGTGTAGCGCAAGACCTTGAGAAGAAGCGTTACCAATCCTTTGCTGAACTAACTACCTATTGTTATGGTGTGGCCTGTACAGTAGGTTTGATGGCCATGCATATCATTGGATATTCAGGCCAAGAAGCTTTTCCTTATGCCATTCGCCTGGGTGTCGCTCTACAGCTCACCAATATTTTGCGCGATGTGGGCGATGATTGGCGGGTCGGCCGCATCTACCTGCCTCAGGAAGAGATGGATGCCTTTGGGGTTTCTGAGCAAGATATAGCGAACGGAGTAGTGACTGACCGGTGGAGAGCTCTGATGCGGTTTCAGATCGAGCGAAACCGGCAGCTCTACGAAGAAGCCCTGCCAGGTGTAGCGCATCTGAATAAGGATGGGCGCTTTGCAATCCGGGCAGCGGGTGAATTATATCGGGCTATATTAATCAATATTGAGGCCAATGATTACGACGTGTTTCATCGCCGGGCTTCGATCAGTAAGCTCGCCAAAATTCGCCGCTTGCCGGGAATTTGGTGGCGGGCTTTTCGTTTGCAGGAAAACACAGCCTGAGATTGATTTCAGGATGCAGAACACAGAAAAGTGGAATTATTCCTTCGGAGTGTGGAAATCATGAAAGTAATCGTTATCGGAAGCGGATTTGGCGGATTGGGAGTTGCAAACCGGCTGGCCTCGAAAGGTCACGAGGTGGAAATATACGATAAGCGGGATAAGCTTGGCGGCCGCGCCTATCAGTATGAAATAAATGGTTTCATGTTTGATGGCGGTCCTACAGTGATTACCGCCCCGTATATGTTTGATGAGCTGTTCGAAGCTGCCGGGAAAAAAACCGAAGATTACATCAACCTGGTCCCGCTCGATCCTTTCTACCGCATCTTTGACCATGAAGGAAAGTATTTCGATTATCGCTTAAAGATTGAAGATACCCTCAGAGAAATCGTGCGCTGGAATGCTTCTGACCAACAGGGTTATATCAAGTTTGACGAACAGACCCGCGCCATCTTTGACCGGTTTCACCCTTTTACCGACCAGGCATTTATGACACCTCAGGATATGCTCCGGATTGTGCCGGATGTGATCAGGCTTAAGGCTTTCCTGGGCTACTACGGTTTCACCGCTCTGAATATCAAGGACCCCTTCCTCCGTCGGGTGTTCTCGTTTCATCCATTGTTGATTGGCGGCAATCCTTTTGATACCCCCTCAATTTTCAGCCTGATCGTCCAATTTGAGCGCAAGTGGGGCGTGCATTATGCGATCGGCGGCACAGGCGCGATTGTGGATGCCTTAGGGCGGCTCTTCGTGGAGCAGGGGGGTAAGGTTCACTTAAGTACCGAAGTGAAAGAGATTCTAGTTGATGGACGTAAAGCGACCGGTATCCGCTTGGCGGATGGTTCTGTTCACAAAGCCGATATCATTATCTCCAATGGTGATGTCGCCCACACTTACCGTTATTTGATCCCGGAGCAGTTTCGCCGAAAATATACCAATGCTCGCATCGACCGGATGAAATACAGCATGTCGCTGTTTGTCATTTACTTTGGAACCAAACGCCTGTATCGCGAAACCAGCCTGCTAAAGCACCACAATATCATCTTGAATCAACGCTATAAAGGTTTATTGTCTGATATCTTCAATAAAAACGTCCTTCCGGAGGATTTCTCCCTGTACCTGCACATGCCGACCATCACAGATCCTTCCATCGCTCCGGAAGGTGCCGAGTCTTTCTACGTCTTGTCCTGTGTACCGACCCTGGAGTCGGGGACCGATTGGACGAAAATGGCTCGACCATACCGAGATCGGGTGATGCAATTCCTGGAGGATAACTATTTGCCGGATTTGCAGGCCAATATTGTCGCCGAACATTATATCGACCCACTGCATTTTCAAAATACCCTCAATAGTTACCGCGGGGCGGCCTTTTCTGTTCGTCCGACCCTCTTGCAGGAGGCCTATTTCCGGCCTCATAACCGGTCTGAGGAGTTTGAAAATCTTTATTTCGTCGGCGCGGGTACACACCCTGGTGCGGGCGTCCCGGCGGTCTTGTCCTCAGGGAAAATTGCTGCTAACTTGATTGACCCTTCGCCTGCCAGGTTTCCGCAGGTGTCAGATATCGATCAAGAATTGGCTAATCTTGAACCAACCGCTTGGCCAAATTAACCGACCAGTCTTTTGCTTGTTTCGATCAGGGTTTACATAGATATGGACGTTTACGAACTCGGTTTTGGAAAGGCAAGCCAGGAAATTAACTTGGATCGACTACCAGTCCAGGGCAAAATCCCGGACTGGCTGCAAGGAGTTCTGATCCGCAATGGGCCGGGAACCTTCCAGGTTGGCGAGGAACAATACCGTCATTGGTTTGATGGATTGGCAATGCTGCACCGGTTCAGCTTCCAGGACGGCCAGGTTTCTTATGCCAATAAGTTTCTTGAGTGTCAAGCATACAGTCAGGCAATGGAGCAAGGTCGGATTGCTTTCTCAGAATTTGCTACTGATCCTTGCCAGACCTTATTTGGGCGCCTGAAAACGATCTTCCAACCCAGAATTACGGACTCTGCTAAAGTTAGCATATCCAAGATCGCCGGTCAATACCTTGCCCTGGCTGAGACCCCGATTCAGGTGGCCTTTGATCCACTGACTCTAAAATCAGCGGGGGTGTACCGTTATGAAGATAACCTGGTGGGCCAGATGACCACGGTGCATCCGCAATTCGACCCTGCGCGTGGCGAGGTTTATAACCTGGTTACACGGTATCACCAGGTGAGCCATTACAATATTTATCAGATAGGAAAAACCTGGAAACCCCAGCGTTTGGCTTCGGTGCCTGTCAACCAGCCGTCTTACCTGCATAGTTTTGGGATGACGCAAAACTACTTCATCGTGGCTGAGTTTCCTCTGGTTGTCAACCCCCTGGCTTTGTTGCTTTGGCTCAAGCCGTATATTGAAAACTTCCGCTGGAAACCGGGACGCGGCGCAACTTTCATTGTGATCGATCGTCGAGATGGGAAAGTTGTCGGGCGTTACGAGAGCGAAGCCTTTTTTGCTTTCCATCACGTCAACGCGTTTGAACAAGGTGATGAGATCATCCTCGATATCAATGCCTATGAAGACGCCGAGATCATCAAAGCCTATTACCTCGACCGCCTGAAGGATCCAAATTCAAAGTTGCCCTTTGGGAAGCTCCG
>CAZAGA010000271.1:0-5164 GCA_964484335.1 uncultured Anaerolineaceae bacterium | reverse complement strand
CCCATCTGGCGTTCAGTCTCATTCACTACCACCTCAGCCGAAGCCAGCGGGTTGAGGACAAATTGTGAAACATCTACACCAGCTGTTGCGACGCTCTGGCGTAAATTTTCGACGCTGGCAGCTGAGGCAGTGATGATATGACACTCAACTTCTAATCGATATCCATGCATCCCGGCTGGCGTTCGAATACCACTTTGGCCGTCAATATCAAAGCCTCGCTGGATGACATGGATCACCTCACGGTTATGAGGGATCGCCACTGCTCGGGCGGCATCAACGGCGCGAGCAATATCATCTTGATTGATCACCCTGCCAGAGACGCCTACCACCCCCCGGCTATTGACCGATGAAACATTCGATCCAGCCAGGCTGACCAGGGCAGAATTGATCTCCAGACCAGAAGAACGTTCTGCCTTATCAATCGAACGGCTGACGGATTGTGAAGCAGCCGCCAGATCGACGACTACCCCTTTACGGATCCCTTCCGAAGGCTCGATCCCAACGCCCAGGATACGAATCTGCCCGGGGGCCTCTTCCCTGCCTACCAGCGTACAAACTTTGGTAGTGCCAATATCAATGCCTACAACGACCGGTTCATCCATTCTGGATTACCTTTCCAGCCGAAAATATGGATTATGAACATGCTCCACACTGATCAATGCCGGTTGAATTTCTTCATCCTCCAGGCGCATCAATATGGCTTTATACATGTTGAGCTTGGCGGCGATGTCCTGTGCATCCCCCAAATAGACTTGCCAGCCGCGTGAATCCTGCCAGCCAAGTCCGTGCTCCGGTTGGTAAACCAGCACTGCTCCTTGTGGAGCAGCTGAAGCCATGCTCAGGATGGATGAAACCATCTCCGGCTTTAAAAACGGCTCCTGCTTTATCGGAGCTTGTTCAGCCTGGTCGCCAGCGGATTCGAGTTTCGGGTTTTCTGCTGAAGCAGCGAGTTGATCGGCAAGCAAAGCAGCCGCATCCTGGCTGGTAAGCCCCACCCCGGGTGGGTCACCAGCGGCTTCTACCACCGGTGAGATCACAGTTGAAGCTGTAAGGCGAAGCGGGAAAGCAAAACCTTCCTGATCAATGAGTTGGATGGTATCTCCTTGCCGCCAGGTGAGTACTGGGATGCGCTCAACCACGCGAGCCTGAACAGAGGACGGTAGCTCAATTCGGATCGCCACAGAAGCAAGCTCCGGGAAAGCTGCCAGGAGTGATTGCTCCAATTCAGCTGCGCGCAGGGTGAAGATGGGCCTACCGTTGACACCCAGCACTGCATTGATATCCGTGGCATCAAGCCGGCTGTTACCCAGCACCTGGGCGCTTTGAACTTGGAAGAAAGGCGCATTCCATAAGAAATACCCGGCGGCCAGCAGGGTAGCCAGGAGCAACATCGCCAGCCAGCCGGTCGAGAGGCGGAAGACCGGCATGGATGGCAGCCGCATCTCCGCCCCGGGAATATTTAACGGGATGTCAATCCGCCGGCGATTTTTCCGCGTATAGGTACGATTCACCATTGCCGGCGTTTCCATGCGATAATCTCTGACCATTACCGGAGGCGCCCCGCTCTGGGTTTTCGCAGGCTGGTTCCGCCGACTTTTCTTGACCGGGACAGGGTTCCCCAAGGAACGGCTGCGCCGGCTGGACACACCGGGTACGGCAGCTGCTCGGTTGGCTGGAGCTTTTTGGCCAATCGCTTGCCGAGAAGAATTCTTGCTGGAATATTTGCTCGCCATAGTTAGCCCTCGCGCCGGAATCGGCGTTCGATCTGATCCCGCTCCGCTTTTCTTTCTATAGCCAATTCGATCAAGCGATCTAATAAAACCGAGTAAGGCAATCCGGTCGCTTCCCATAATTTCGGATACATACTGATCTGAGTGAAGCCAGGGATGGTATTGACCTCACTCAAGAAAAGTCCGTCTCCAACCGTGGGTGATTTTTCTAACAAGAAATCGACCCGCGCCATACCACAGCAATCAATCGCCTGGTAGGCCTGAACTGCCAGGCTACGAATCCGTTCGGCCAGATCAGAAGGGAGTGGAGCCGGGATTAACAGGCCCGATTTTCCATCGATATACTTGGCCTCATAGGAATAAAAATCGCGACTGGGCAGGATTTCACCCGCCACTGAAGCCTGGGGATAATCATTGCCCAAAACGCTTACTTCAATCTCGCGGGCATTCAGTCCACGCTCCACCAAGACTTTCCGATCGTAACGAGCGGCGTCCATCAAGCCCTCCACCAGGTCAGAACGGTTGGAGCATTTCGAGATTCCTACGGAGGAGCCTAGGTTTGCCGGTTTGACAAACAGCGGATACGCGGCTAACGCCTCGGCAGCCTCGATCACCCTGTCCAGATTCTGCTCAATCTGAGAACGGAGAAACACACCCATCTCAAGAACTGGGATATTATGGGCGCGCATCACATCCTTAAAAATTGCTTTATCCATTCCCAACGCTGAACCGATAACGCCAGCGCCTACATAGGGCAGGTCTGCCATCTCAAGAAGGCCCTGCAAAGTGCCATCTTCACCGTAGGTGCCATGCAGGATTGGAAAGACCACATCTGGTTGCAAGCGATCCCCCCAGCCAGGAACATCTGCACCCAGGCTGATCAAGCCCGGTCGGGATGGGTCTGGGAGAAACGCGACCGGGGTCAACTCCTTAAGCCAGTTGTCGTAAGATATCTTCTCAAGCACATCCTGACCAGTCCACCAACTACCATCTTGAGCAATCCCGACCAGAATGATCTCATAACGCTGCGGGTTGAGTGCGTCGATTACCGAGCGAGCAGAGAGAACAGACACCTCGTGTTCGCCTGACCGTCCGCCAAACAGCACTATCACACGCAGCTTACCTGGTTTCGTTACCATTCTCCAAATAACTCCACTTCCAATTCGAGCGACACGCCAAACTTCTCCAGCACAGTTTGCTGGGCCAGGTCAATCAAAGCTCGCACTTCCGCAGCAGTCGCCTGGGCAGTGTTGATAAAAAAATTCGCATGGATAGGGCTGATCTGCGCTCCACCGACCTGGTACCCTTTCAAACCAGCTGCTTCAATCAACCTGCCAGCGTAATCACCCGGCGGATTCTTGAACATGGAACCAAGGCTTGCACCAGGAGGCTGGCTGCTGCGCCGGCGCTCGACAAAAGCATCCATTTTAGCTTGAACTGCCTCCGGTGTACTGCGCTCCAATTTCAAGGTGGCCTTTAAAATCACCAGGGCAGGGGCTTTTCCTACGCCTGGCTGCGCCTGTTTTAACAGACTGCGACGATAGGCAAAGGCGAATTTTTCTACCGGCCAGGTTTCCATTTGCCCCGGATGATGCAAGATTTCAGCCAACAACATATTACCGGCGGTATCACCGCCATGGGCTCCAGCATTGCCATAAATCGCGCCGCCTAAGCTGCCTGGGATGCCTGCTGCCCACTCCAAGCCGGCCAGGCCGTATCCAGCCGCCTGGCGAGCCAGCGCCCCGAAATTTACACCTGTTTCCGCCGAAACAACTGGCGGCTCGGCTTGCAGGTCAAATCGCGCGTTGCGAGCACGGTTGATCACAACGAGACCTCGATAACCGGAGTCGCTGACCAGAACGTTTGAACCTCCACCCAAGAGCGCAAATGGCGCATCTAGTTTCCAAAGCAAACGAACTGTTTGAACCAACTCAGTACTGGAATGGACCTCCAGCAAAGCGTCAGCCGGCCCGCCCAGACGAGCAGCAGTGAAGCGCGCCAGGGGAACATCGCGCTGCAAATGCATCCCCGATTCGGCTTCAAAGGTCCGCCAAAGCTGTTCCAGTTCCATCGTTGTTGTCCTAAACATTAGCCTTTTGACCTCTGGCCGCTTCCAGGCCCTTCAGCACATCCAGGCTGACCTGAGAAGCATCCCCGGCGGAAAGCACCAGCACCACATCTCCGTTCTGAAGGTGGTCGAGCAGGTAGTTTGATACCTGGCTCAACTCCGGCAGATAGCGCACCTGGGGGTGGTCGATTTGCGCAACTACCTCGGCTGCCGAAAAACCATCGCGCGGCTCGGGCTCGCGCGCCGGGTAAACCGCAGTGACCACGATCTGGTCAACCGGGCTGTAAGCTCGGTTGCCAAAAGCGGCTGCAAATTCAGCCAACAGCGTACGAGTTCGAGAGTAGGTATGCGGCTGCCAGACCGCCCACAACCGGCGCTGGGGATAACGGTCGCGCGCAGCTTGCAGCGTCGCACGGATCTCAGTTGGGTGATGAGCATAATCATCGATCACAATTACACCATCCACCTCTCCACGCACCTCAAAACGCCGTTCCGTGCCCAAATAAGCATCCAGAGTTTTGGCTGCGCGGGCCCAATCCAAGCCGAGCTGATCTGCCACTGCCAGGGCTGCCAGTGCATTCTGGACATTGTGCCGGCCAGGCACTTGCAAATGAACTGCCTGCCGCTGGTTGCCGGGCAACACCTTACCATGAGAAGGTAGCTCTCTCCGGACAGCAATGAAATCGTATCCCCCACGGAGATTGGGGCTGAGAGAATGAGCCTGGTAGGTATTCCCTGGATTATCCACACCATAAGCGATGACTGGAACAGTAATACTTTCCGCCACCTCCCGAGCGAGGTTATAATCACCACACACCAGCAAGACGCCATCCGGCGCCACATGGCTAGCGAACTGCTGAAACGCCTGGAAATATTCCTGGGGGGTGGGAAAGCAGTCCGGGTGGTCATGCTCAATATTCGTCACCACAGCTAAAGCGGGATGTAAACCGTGAAACATCCGGTCGTATTCATCAGCTTCGATCACAAAATACTCGCCTTGTCCAGCATGCGCATTCACGCCCAGGTTGATCGAGGTGCTGCCAATGATGAAAGATGGATCGAGACCAAGATCAGTCAGCATCCAGGCTATCATGCCAGTGGTAGTGGTCTTGCCATGCGTTCCCGCCACAGCAAGCGTGGCGAAACCGGCAGTTAATTGTCCCAGGTAATCCACCCGCTTAAAAACCGGTAGACCCAAGGCTCGTGCGGCTTGCACTTCAGGATTTGAGTCGGGGATGGCCGAGGAGCGCACCACCAGGTCAACTCCTTCCAGATTCTGTGGAGCATGACCGATAAAAATACGCGCTCCAGCCGCCTGCAGCCGAAAAGTCTGCTGCGAAGCCTGGCGGTCTGAACCACTCACCGG
>CAZAGA010000270.1:0-5166 GCA_964484335.1 uncultured Anaerolineaceae bacterium | reverse complement strand
CACGGCGATTCTACCATCCTTTTATTAATCCTGAATTGGGCGAGCAAGTATAATTTACGTATGGCTCGCCGGTTTATTTTTCTCCTGATCCTGGTAATCCTGGCCCTGGCGGCGGGAGCCATCTACTGGTTTGGCACGCCGCGCCTGGTGGATTTTTCTCCCGAAGATACTCAGCTGGATATCTCGCCCGATCGCATCCTGCAGATCCGCTTTTCCCGCCCCATGCGGACAGACGAGGTGATCTCCCGGCTACAGATTTCGCCGGCGGTGCCGGGCAGCTACCGCTGGGAGGGGAACCGCCTGGAATTTGTTCCGGCGGGTCGTTGGCCGGCCGGCGCGACGATTCGCGTCCGGCTCGCCAGCGGGGCGCGCGCAGCGGGTTGGCTCTCCCTCCCCGTCACCCAGCCGGCCGAGTGGGTCTTCACCATCCGCCGGCCGCGCCTGCTCTACCTCTATCCATCCAACCAGGCCTCCAATCTGTATCTCTATAATCCCAGGGAAGAAAAGGCGCAGCCGATCACCAGCCTCCTGGGCGGCATCCTGGAATATGACGCCACTCGCGACGGCTCGGCGGTCTATTACAGCACCGAGAACTCCCAGGGTGGCAGCGACATCTACCGCCTGGCCCTGGACTCGCTCGAGGCGAACCTGGTCCTGGCCTGCCAGCAGGACAAATGTCGGGCGCCGCGCGCCTCTCCCAGCGAGCAGTTCCTGGCTTATGAGCGCACCGCCCCAGTCGGCGGCGCCGAACCGGATTATCCCCAGGTCTGGTGGGTTCCCCTGGTTCGCTCCGAAACACCGGCCAGCGCACAAGTTTCTGCCAACCCCTCGGCTGCCCGGCGCGCCGGCGACCCACTCCACCAGACCCTCCAGCCCGACTGGTCTTCGCAGAATGTACTCAGTTTCTATGATACCAACCAGCAGGCTTTTATCTTGCTGGCGCCGCTTTCGGGTCAAAGCACCAGCTTGCCCAACCAGACCGGCGAGCCGGGCGGCTGGACCCCGGACGGCCTGGCGTACCTGGCGCCGGAGATCTTCTTTAACACTGGCGGCAGTCCCGAGACCGTGCCTGAATTGCGCCCGGTTGCCAGCAGCCACCTGCTGCGCTTCAGCCTCGAAGATGGCTCGATCACTGACCTGACTAAAGTGGAGAGCCTGGAAGATACCGCCCCGCTCTATTCTCCGGACGGCGAATGGATTGCTTTTGCGCGTAAATACCTGGATATCAACCGCTGGACCCCGGGCCGCCAGCTCTGGCTGATGCGCCAGGATGGCTCGGATGCGCGCCAGCTCACCAACCAGCCCGATTTCAACCATTACGGCTTTAGCTGGGATCCGGATGGCAAGCTGCTGGCTTTCGTCCGCTTCGATCAAACTGCGCCGGCCAACCTGCCGGCGGTCTGGGTTTATGACCTGGACCTGGAATTCGAGTCTGAGCTGGCCGTTGGGGGATATGCGCCGCGTTGGATCCCGTGATCGGCCTGAATTAACAGGATTGATCAGAAAATTTTCAGGTCTTCAGCATGTTTGCTGGAAAACTTAAATTAAAATCAAAATAGCAGACTTGTTCCTGGTTGAAGAAAAAAGCTTTCGAGCGATGCGAGGAGTTCGAGCTGGCGGGGAGGCTGGCAGGTATGGCGCAAAAACCGGAGAGTCCACCAGACCGCAAAGCAAAGCGCCTGGTTAGCGACGCAGACCAGGTCTGGAATTCGTTTCTGCAAACCCATAAAGTTGGCCAGGCGATCACGGGGGAAGTCAGCCGGATCTATCCCTATGGCGCATTCGTCGAGTTTTCGCCTGGTGTCCAAGGCCTGGTGCACCGCTCACAAATCCTGCCTGAGTTGTTGGTCGAGGTCGAGCAATACCTGTGGCCGGGCGACCAGGTGCGGGCGGTGATTCTCAGGATCGACTATTCAAAACGCCAAGTCTACCTGAGTATTGCCGAATACCTGAAGCGCATCCACAAAGCGGGCTCCACTTTGAGCCTCCCGGATAAAGACCTGGCTGGCCCCCAGGCCTCTGCTCCCGCTGGCGGTCCTTCACTTGAGGCTGGCGAAGCCGAGCTATTCCCATATATCCTGCGCAGCCGGCCCGGTTATTTGCAGCATATCCTGGTGGTTGAGGATCAGGGCGACCTGGGCGACTCGCTGGCGACTTTGTTGAGCGAAGCCGGTTACACGGTCCAAACCATCCAGGATGCCGCCCAGGCGGCCCAGGTTGTCGCTTCTAACCCGCCCGACCTGCTCTTGATGGACGCCCACATTCCCGGCAAGGACGGGGTTGACCTGGCAGCCGAGCTGCTGGCCCAGGACCCCGAGCTGCGCATCGTCCTGCTGAGCGGTTATCCGCTCAGCCCGCATGAGGAGCAAAAACTGGCCGGGTTATCTCTGGTCAGCCGGATCCTAAAGCCGTTTACCATCCAGGAGCTCGATGCCTTATTGCTTGCCCTCGAGCAGGGCGTCAAGCGAGCCGCAAGCTCACTTGAGCTGGCCGGCGCCGGCGAGTTGAACGAAGAAGTTGCTGAGCTCGATTTCAAGCTGGAAAGCCAGCGCGATCTTAACCGGGCGATCGCCCAGCTCCTGGCGAGCCTGGTTCTGGAAACTGGCGCCAGCGCGGGCGCCGTCTTTGCTATGGACCTGGTCTCTAAACGAGTCGAGTTAGCCGCCCAATCCGGCCTGGACCTGGAAGTTCTCGAGCGTGAGCGCCAGGACCTCGATCTAAGCCCGATCAAAGACGTGATTGTGGAAGGTGAGAAGATCTTTGAAGGCGACGTGGTGCGCCGCTCATTGCGAGGAAAATTCCGCTTCTTGCTTCGCCTGCTCGATTTTCGCGCTTGCCTGGCTTTCCCTCTGGCCACGGCCGGCTCCCAGGGTTATGGTTTGTTTCTCTTCCACGCTGAAAGCGGCCATTTTAGCTCCCGGCACCGCCGCCAGGCGGGTTTTACTGCCGCCTCGCTGAAAGCTTTAATTGAGCGCTTTGCCATCCAGGAGCTGCTGGTTGCCAGCCAATCGTTTGCCTTGCTCGGTCAGATCAGCGCCGGCCTGGCGCATGAAGTCAATAACCGGATCAATGCCCTGATCAACCAGGCCGGGCTTTTACAGCGCTACAGCCAGGTTGTGGCGCGCGCCTCACGCGCTGGAGAGAGCGTTACCACGCCGATCCCGCAACTGCTCAAACAGGTCGAGGCCATCCAGGGGACGACCGATCGCCTCTACCACATTGCCTTGCTCTTCCAGCAGCTCATCAGCCCACAGCAGGGCAGCGTCTGCAACCTGGCGGTCACTCTGCCGCGCGTGCTTGAGCTGCTCTCGGTCACGGCCCGCAAGAACCGGGTTGAACTACAACTTGACCCCCTGCCTGAGGCGCTCCCGCTGGTTTCGGCCAACGATGTCGCCCTGGAACAAGCCCTGATCAACCTGGTTTTGAACGCAATCCAGCAAATCAGCGACCAGCAGCAAGCCGATGGGCGGGTGAGTGTATCCGCCAGCCTGCTGGAGCTCCAGGGCGAGCAGTGGGTGCAGGTGGTGGTACGGGATAACGGGCCGGGCATCCATCGCCAGTTGTGGGAACGGGTTTTCGATCTCGGTTTCAGCACTCGAAAAGGCGGCTCGGGGATCGGTTTATTTGTCACCCGCAGCGCGGTGGCGAAATTTGGGGCGCGTGTGTTCATCTTGGAGAGCCCAATCCTGGCTGGAACCAGCTTTGCAATCCGGCTCCAGGTTGCCAGGGAGCAAGGAGGTTTCCATGTCTGATCTAGGAATTTCTGCCGGTACGATCTTGTTTGTGGATGACGAAGAGGATTTCCGCTCCAGCCAGGCCGAGTTGCTGCGCATGGATTACGGCTATTACGTGGATGAAGCCGGCAATGCCGAGGACGCCCTGCAATTAGCTCGCGGTGTCAATCGCTACCAGGTGGCGTTGATCGACCAGGTGCTCCAGGGCAGCATGAACGGGATCGACCTGATGCGCGCCTTGCGGGCCGAACAACCCCAGGTAGATGTGATCCTGCTGACCGGTTATGGCAAGGAACCCGAAACCGGAGCGCTTCAGGCCGGGGCTTACCGCTTCCTGGAAAAGCCGGTCCAGCTCGAAGTGCTCCACCAGATGTTGATGCTTTGCATCGACGCCCAGCAGGCCCGCAGCGACCGCGATACCGCCCGGCGCGAGCATGCCCTGCTGCAGACTTTGCTGGACCTCAGCCAACAGGTCGGAGGCTCCTTACGCCAGGAAGAAATCCTCCAGGCCGCCTATGAACACCTCGGCCGCTTAATGAATGTTGAAAACCTGGATGTCGCTATCTATAACCGCCGCTCTGGCATGTTGGACTTTGTCTTCGGGTACAACGAAGGCCTCCGAGAAGCGTGTCACTCCCACTGGCTGGCCAGTAGCGACGACCAACCCGGCATGACCGATTGGGTGATCCGCCATCGCGCTCCGCTGCTGATCACCGACCGGAAAGCTGAACCGCTGCCGGTGCCAGGCAACCAATGGGGCGCAGGCGATGAAGTCAACGCCTGGCTGGGTGTGCCGCTACTGGTCCAGGAGCGCGCGATTGGCGCGATCATCCTCCAGCACCCCAAGGCAGGTAGTTACGATTCAACCGACCAGCGAATATTAATGGCCGTCGCCAACCTGGTCGCCCAGGCGCTGGTTAAGGCGCAGCTTTACGATGAAATCGAGACCCTCAACCGGATCACCCGCCGGATTGCCGGCATCCAACGCCTGCAAGAGCTGCTCGACGCGATCGCCGAGGAAGTTGCTTCGTTGATCGATACCCGCAACCTGCGGATCGGTTTATATCGCGAGGTGCGTAAGGAAGTCGACCTGCTGGTGCGTTATCAGGAGGGAGCGAAATTAGATCCCTGGACGCTTTCGGTGGAGGAGGGCCTGGTTGGGTACACCATCCGATTGGGAGAGCCGATTCGGCTTGGCACTGCCGGAGAGCGCCTGGCGTTTATCGAAGCCCACAAGGTTAAGCCGGTCGGCCAACCTTGCCGATCCTGGTTGTCTGCGCCTTTAATAATCGATGAAAAACGGGTCATCGGCGCGATTGCCGTCCAGGATTACCAGCGCGATGGCGCTTACGATGAACATGATCTGGACTTGCTGAACCGCCTGGCTAACCACCTGGCGGTGGCGATCTACAAAGCCCAGTTGTGGGAGCGC
>CAZAGA010000269.1:2623-5182 GCA_964484335.1 uncultured Anaerolineaceae bacterium | reverse complement strand
AACTGGAATCCCCAGGACCTGGGCGTTGACAGCGAAGGTATGATCGCCGCTGCCAAGTGGGTGGGCGACAACGTTGCCAAGGGCAACCTGCCGACCGATACCGACTGGGCCAACAACCATGCCCTGTTCGAGACCGGCGAAGTTCCCTTCATCATGGCTGGCCCGTGGGCCCTGAGCCGAATCCGCGAATCGGGCATCCCCTACGCGGTCACCAACTTCCCCGGCGGCTACCCGTTCGCGGGCACCCAGGGCTTCTTCATCAATGGCAAGAGTGAAAATGTTCTCTTGGCGCAAGCCTTCCTGACCGAGTTCGTCGCCACCGATGAGGTGATGGGCGAGCTGTACAACGTCGGTCAGCGCCCGTCGGCTTACATCCCCGTGCTCGAGAAGACGGACGATCCCGACCTGCTGGCGATGAGCGTGGCTGGCGAGAAGGCCACCATGATGCCCGCTATCCCGGCGATGGGCTCGGTCTGGGGCAACTGGAGCGACGCGATCACCCTGGTCATCCAGGGCAAGCAGGACGCTGAAGCAGCCCTCAAGGACGCTGGTGTTAAGATCCGCAGCCTGATCTCTGGCGCTAAGGCCGGCATGGTCAACGTGCCTGGCTCTTACCAGGCCAAGGCTGGTTGCGCCGCTGATTGGGCGCCCGACTGCGATGCCACCGCCATGACCAAGGGCGAGGATGGCATTTGGCGCAGCGGCCCGTTTGCACTGACCGCTGGCGATTACGAAGCCAAGGTCGCCATGGATGGTTCCTGGACCCTCAACTATGGTATGGAGGGCAAGCAGGATGGCGATAACTACAAGTTCACCCTGGCCGCCGATGGCGAAGTCAGCTTTGAATTTGATCCCAACACCAAGCTTTTGACGATCGTCCTTCCGTAACCCATTTCAAAAAAAGAGAAGACCGATGAGACCTCATCGGTCTTCTCTTCAAATGCAGCCTAGTTTTCCTGGGAGGTGACATCCATGCAGTCTAAGCCTGAGGAAAAATCGATCGGATTGCTGATCCGATTCCTGCTCATTGCCCTGTTTGATATTGCCATTGGCTGGTTCATTATTCGAGCCTTTGGCCTGGGATTTACCCAGCTCGGCGCGGTGCTGGCGGTGATCGCGGTGATGCTGAACGTGATCTTTCTCCATCCCAAAGCGTTTGCTTACCGCTGGATGGCGCTGGGTTTATCTTTCTTGATCCTGTTTGTTATCTATCCCCTGATCTTCACAGTTTATGTTGCCTTCACAAATTATGGCGACGGCCATCTCTTGACCAGAGAGCAGGCCCTCGAAGATATTCTAAAAGTTACTTACCTGCCAGAAAACGCCAAGTCGTATAGCTGGACAGCATTCAAGTCAGCGGATGGCACGTATGCCCTGTGGCTGGTCAGCCCGGCAGGCGAAACCTTCCTGGCCAAACCGGGTGAGGAGATCGTTCCCGCCAAGCCAGGCGAATCGGGGATTGGCGAGGCTGACTCGAAGGGCATTCCCAAAACCATCGAAGGTTATGAGCGCCAAAACCCACTGCGCGTCGCTTCGGATAAAGAGCTTCCCAACATTAAATTCGGCCTGGAAGGCGACCAGACGATCCAGATCAGCTCGCCCAGCCTGGCTTCTGAGCTGGAGATCCGCTACCAGTACGACGAAGCGAATGACACAATCATAGACCTGTCGAATGGTGATGTATATAACAACGTTGAAGGCACGTTCCAGACTAAGGATGGCAAGACGATTACCCCAGGCTTCCGGTCGGTGGTTGGCTTTGGCAACTTTGTCCGTTTTGCCACCAGCCCGGCCTTACGTGGCCCGTTGGTACGGATCCTGGTCTGGAACTTCGTCTTTCCAACGATCAGCGTGCTCTCAACCTTTGCGCTGGGGTTGGCGATCGCGATTATGTTCAGCGATAAGAAATTCCCGCTGAAGAAATTGATTCGCTCCTTCCTGCTGATTCCTTACACCATCCCGTCTTTAATTACGATCTTAATCTGGCGCGGTATGATGAACCCGGAGTTCGGGATCATCAACCGGACGCTAGAGAATTGGATCGGGGTGGCGCCGCCCTGGACGACCGAGCCGATCTGGGCCCAGGCGGCGGTCCTGCTGGTTAACCTGTGGCTGGGTTATCCCTACTTCATGCTGGTCACGAGCGGCGCCCTAACCTCAATCCCTTCGGATTTGTATGAAGCTGCGACGGTCGATGGTGCTAATGGTTGGCAGGCCTTTCGGAAGATTACCCTGCCATTGCTATTGGTGGCGGTTGGACCACTGTTGATTGCTTCCTGGGTATACAATTTTAATAACTTCAACTTGATTTACCTGTTTATCAACGGTGGCCCGCCAATTGTTGGCGCCTCCACCCAGGCCGGGCATACGGATATCCTGATCAGTTATGTATATAACCTGGCCTTTGCTTCGAGTGGCCGCGGCGTTCAATATGGCTTTGCCTCGGCAATCTCGATCATTATCTTCTTTATCGTTGGTACGATCACCTTGATGCAATTCCGCTTCACGAAGATGTGGGAGGAGGTTGGTGAAAATGTCTAGCCTTTCAACAACATACCA
>CAZAGA010000269.1:0-2523 GCA_964484335.1 uncultured Anaerolineaceae bacterium | reverse complement strand
GACTTCATCCTGGCGCGCATCCTGCTCAACGACGTTGATAAATATACCCTGATGGTCGGGTTGCAAATCTTCACTTCCGGGCAGTTCGATAAGAAATGGGGCGTCTTTGCGGCCGGCGCGTTGATCGGCGCTCTGCCGATCATGATCACCTACCTCTCGCTGCAAGACCAAATTGCCGGCGGTCTGACCACCGGCGCTGTGAAGGGGTAAGTATGCGGCGCATATCAGCGCTGTTTCCAATCTTTGTCTTGGGGATAGCCCTGTATTTTCTACAGGGCTATCTTTCTATTCGACCAGCGGTTGCGGAGACCGGCGCGAGCGACCCCACCCAGCCGGTCTTCAAGGATGTCAGCCACCTGGCTGGTGTAGTCAATAACCGGGTGGCGGATAACGAGATCATTGCCGGGCAGGCCTGGGGCGACTACGATAACGATGGTTGGGTAGACCTGTATGTCACCGACCCGAAGGGGCCCAACACGCTCTACCGCAACCAGGGTGATGGGACTTTCCAGGTCTCGCCGTTGGCGGAACAAGTGCGCCTAGCGCAGGCGTACAGCGCTGGGGCGATTTTTGTCGATTACGATAATGACGGCTGGCGCGATTTGTTTGTCGCTAACTGGGGCGCGAAAAACCTGTTCCGCAACCAGGGCGGTCAAAGTTTTGTGGATGTCACCCAGGCGACCGGCATTGCCGACCAGGGCAATACCAAGACTGCTTCGTGGGGCGATTTCGACCAGGATGGCTACCTGGATCTGTACCTGGCAAACTGGTCCTGCTACCCGCTCTGCGGGCGTACCTTCGAAGGCGATACAGACCGCCTGTACCACAATAATGGCGACGGTACCTTTAGTAATGTCTCCGATTACCTGGGCGGCAGCCTGAATGGGGCCGGTTTTGTCGCCAATTTCACCGACTTCGATAACGATGGCGACCTGGATATCTACCTGGTCAACGATGAGTTTATCAACCCGGTCGGTAACAAGCTATGGCGTAATGACGGGCCTGGCTGCAAGGGTTGGTGCTTCGAGCAGATTGCCGCAGAAGCTGGGGCTAATTCCAAATTGTTTGGGATGGGCCTGGCCAGCGGTGACTACGATAACGATGGTGATATCGATTTTTATTACTCCAACGTCGGCCCAATGGAGCTGCTCCAAAACCAGGGTGACGGCACTTTTAAAGATGTCGCTGAGCAGGCTGGTGTCCAGACGCCAAACAGTATCGGCTGGGGGGCAGTCTTCCTGGATTATGACAACGATGGCTGGCGCGATCTTTACCTGGCGGTAGCCGACACGACGGATCACGCCGATATCGGTGCGAATAAACTGTTCCACAACAACGCTGATGGCACCTTCAACCTGGTGGCTTGTGGTAACCAGGCTGCAGATGTGCGGATGAGCGTTGGCGTGGCCTATGCCGATTACGACCAGGATGGTTGGGTCGACCTGGTGGTGGGTAATGTAGATGAGGGCTACCGGTTATATCGCAACCAGGCTGGAGAGTTGAACGACAATAACTGGCTGGCGCTGGAGCTGGTTGGGTCTGGCCGGGTAAACCGGGAGGCAGTCGGGGCGCGGGTATACCTGACGACACCCGATGGTGTGACACAGCTCCAGGAGGTAATTAGCGGCTCAAGCATGGGCTCGGGGAACGAGCTGGTCCAATATTTCGGGCTGGGGGAGTCGACCCAGGCCAAGCTGAGGATCCGTTGGCCAGATGGAAGCGAGCAATCCTTCGAAAATGTGAGTGCTGACCAGCGCTACCGCCTGATGTATTCCGAAGATGGCAGCTCGACCTTGCTGTCGATTTCGCCAGTCTCCAATGGCCCAGCGCCTACCCGGAAGGCGCTGAGCACGACGACGCTCCAGGCAATCGTCCTGGCTGGGCTGGCAGTCGTGCTGGCGGTTGCAGCCGGTTGGGCGCTGCGCCGCCAATCGCCTCGGTCGGTCCAACGGATGGGCTGGGGTTTGGCCCTGGTTGCGATCGTTGTTTTGGCCGGCGCTTTCTACCTGCGGCTGAAGGAGATTGGCTTTGAGCTGCCCCGGGCCCGGCAGGGCGATGGCTTGCGCCAATTGGTGGAACAGGCGGGGGTACGGCCGCTGACCCGCTTGAAGATGCCTCCGAATGAAATGGTCAAGCTGGGAGAAGCGTTGTTTTGGGATCCCGAATTGAGCGGCAACCGGGATACTTCCTGCGCCACCTGTCACCATTCCAACCTGGCCACCGGCGATAACTTGTCGGTATCGATTGGCACCGGCGGGCGCGGCCTGGGAACGGAGCGGGTGATGGGGGTGGGACGCGAATTGGTGCCCCGCAACGCGCCGCCGATCTTTAACCTGGGCTACGAAGAATGGAAAGTATTGTTCTGGGATGGGCGAGCATTTGAAGCGGAGAACGGCCGGTTTGATACACCGGCCAGTGATCGCCTGCCGGACGGCCTGGACAACCTGCTGGCCGCCCAGGCGATGTTCCCGGTGACTTCGCGCGATGAAATGCGCGGCTTGCAGGGCGATAAGGATATTTTCG
>CAZAGA010000268.1:0-5193 GCA_964484335.1 uncultured Anaerolineaceae bacterium | reverse complement strand
CCTGGCGAGGACTTGCTCAAGGGCCTGGAAAATCTTCAGGTTTTGGGAGAAAGTCTGGTTGTAATCCTGCTGGAGGGCCTGGAGGATGCTTTCTGGGGCTGACCAGCGCAACCGATCGGGATGAAGACGCCAATAGAGGAGCGGGGCGAGGCCTTGCCGGCGGGCCAAGCTGACCAGCGCCTGCCAGTCGTGGGGCTGGACCGGTTCTGGAATGGGGATGTGCTCTTCCAGACTCAGGCATTCCATCAGCAGGTGGGCGGTGGGTGATTGGAGCATCTTTATCCGTCCTGGTTTTCAGCGGCGACCAGGATGACGAGCAGGTCGTTGACGTTGGTGCCGGTGGGGCCGGTAAACATTAAGGCATTCGCAGCCTGGAGGGCGGGGAACGAATTGTGTTGAAAGAGGTCGGCAGCGGGGCTGCGCCCGTGCTGCTGGATGATATTCCAGGTCTGGCCATCGACGATAGCCCCGGCGGCATCGGTAGGGCCGTCTGAGCCATCGGTGGCCAGGGCCATGATGGCTGTTCTGGGCAGGCCGGCGATTCCCAGGGCAGCGGAGAGGGCCAACTCCTGGTTTCGCCCGCCCAGGCCAGGGGCAGCCATAGTTACGGTGGTTTCGCCGCCAAGCACCAGGCAGGCAGGGGCAGGTAGTGGGTCGCCTTCTTTAAGGCACGAACTGGCCAGGGCGGCGGCGACTTTACCAATTTCACGCGCCTCGCCCTGTAGGCGGGTGGAAAGCAGCAGGGTGGTATAACCCAGGCGGCGGGCCGCGACTACGGCAGCCTGGGCGGCCAGGCGATTTGAGCCGATAACCTGGTTGGAGACTCGATCAAAGAGAGGGTCGCCCGGCTTGGGGGTCTCGGAAAGCTGGCCGGTTGCTCCTTGCTGGATGCGCTGGAGTACGGCGGGAGGAGTGTTTTCCAGGAGTGCATAGCGCTCGAGCACCCCGAGGGCATCGGCAAAGGTGGTCGGATCTGGGGCGGTCGGTCCAGATGCAATCACCTCCAGCGGGTCGCCAACCACATCCGAGAGAATTAATGCGACCAACCCGGCCGAGCCAGCAGCCTGGGCCAGCCGTCCGCCTTTGAGGAGGTCGAGGTGTTTGCGAACTGCATTAAGTTCATTGATTGTTGCGCCGCAGCTTAGGAACAAATTGGTCAGGCGCTGGAGATCGGCCAGGGTGACGGGCGGAGCCGGGCAAGGAATTAGCGCTGAAGCGCCGCCGGAGAGTAAGACCAGCAAATGGTCAGCAGGCTCAAGCTGAGCGAGGAGCTTCAGGATGGCCTGAGCGCCGGCCAGGCCATTTTCATCGGGGATGGGGTGACCGGCTTCGAACAGCTTCAGGCGGGGAGGCAATACCGCGCCGCCGGCATGGCCATAGCGGGTGACGAGTACGCCCGAGGTGAGCGATTCGCCGAGCAACTCAGCAGCAGCCAGGACCATCGGAACGGCTGCTTTTCCGGCGGCGACCAGGAATACTCGCCCGGCTGGATCGAGGTCCCAGGTGGTCGCACCTAAGTCCAGGCGGCTGGAGGTGCGTTGGAGGTAGCGCCGGACGGCCAGAGCGGGGTCAACGGCTTGTAGGGCGGCAGTGCGGATGTGGAGTAGATCCTGGTGGATGGATGTGAGTGCATGCATGTCAATTGAAAATACTGTTTAGATTATAACCGTTCGAATGGTTTTGAAGTGCAGACCTGGCAAACTGGCTGGTGAAAGGCTGGAAAAACCCTTTTCTTAAGAACAGGTTTTATGGTAAGGTTAGCAGTGTGAAATCTACCAACCAGGAGTTTAAGAGGCAATCGAATGAAAGAGAATCTTATTGCGGCAACCCATCCTGATGTGAACAAGGACGACCTGATCGTGATTGCTGGCGGCGGTGGTTTTATCGGCGGCTCGCTGGCGCGCTATTTTCGCGAGCAGGGTTTCAGGCGCATCCGGGCGATCGATAAGAAACCGCTCCCGCGCTGGTACCAGCGTATACCGGGGGTCGAGAACCTGTGCATGGATTTGAGCGAAAAAGAGAATGCCATCCAAGCGGTGCGTGACGCGGCGGAGGTATATAACCTGGCCGCCGATATGGGCGGGATGGGTTTTATTGAGCGCTTTCGGGTGGAATGCCTGCGCAGCATCCTGATAAACACTCATTTGATCGAGGCTGCCTACCGAGCCGGGGTGAAGCGCTATTTCTATTCCTCTTCTGCTTGTGTATATAACACTTTACTCCAGCAGGATCCGAATGTACGGGCGTTGAAGGAAAGCGATGCCTATCCGGCGATGGCTGAGCGTGGTTATGGCTGGGAGAAGCTGGTCTCGGAAATGTTCTGCGAAGAGTACTGGGCGGAGCGTGGTCTGGAAACACATATTGCTCGCTTCCACAATGTGTACGGACCGAATGGCACCTGGTATGGTGGGCGCGAGAAAGCACCAGCGGCGCTGTGCCGCAAGATTGTGGAAGCTAAGGATAAAGGAAGCCATAAGATTGACATCTGGGGTGATGGCACGCGGACGCGCAGCTTTATGTATATCGACGACTGCTTGCTGGGTATCGATATGATTACACACTCGAGCGACCTGATTGCCAAGCCAATCAACCTGGGCTCGAAGGAGTTAGTCTCGATCAACCAACTGGTGGATATTATCGAGCAGGTCGCCGGGGTCAAGCTGGAGCGCAACTACCAGCTAGACGCCCCGCTGGGCGTGGCTGGCCGCAATAGCGATAACACCTTTATCCAGCAGGTACTGGGTTGGGAGCCAAGCATCCCGTTGAAGGATGGCCTGGCCAAGACGTACGCCTGGATCGAACAGCAGTATTACGACCGCAAAGCCGGCCGCCCAGTGGTGAGTGAGGTTATCGAAACCGGGTCATAATCAAAGAGGTTGGTAAAAAAATCGGCCTCGGCCGATTTTTTTACCAACCTATATTTACCCAGCCCTTTAGATACGGCGAATCGCGCGGTCTGCGACCCCCCATATTTCGTCGGCAAAACGCTCGATGAAATAGCGATCGTGGACGACTGCCAGGACCGCACCGGCATAGCCAGCCAGAGCTTGCTCAAACTGGGTGCGGCTGGGAATATCCAGGTGATTGATTGGCTCATCCAGCAGCAAACAGTTGCAGCCTTGAGCAGCTAGGAGGGCGAGCATCAGCCGGGCGCGCTGGCCATAGCTGAGCAAGCAGTTGAGCTTGAGCGGCTCATCGCCGGTGAACAGGAAAAAGGCCAGGTAGTTGCGGGCGGCGGTCTCGTTCGGAAAGCAGGGTGCAATCGTCTCGAGGGCGGTGCAGGCGAGGTCGAGGCTGGATTGATCCTGGGTCATGTAACCAAGGCGGATATTGGCGCCAAGCTGGACTTTTCCATCTAGGGGTGGGAGATGACCGGCGATGGTACGGAGGAGAGTGGTTTTGCCGCTGCCGTTCGGCCCGGTCAGGACGACCCGCTGTCCAGCGCGGATTTCCAGGTCGAGTTCCTGGAGGAGGGGATTGGCCGGGCTGTAGCCGACAGTGAGATTTTCTAGCCTGATGGCGCGCTGCCCGAGATGGGGACTTTGGCTGAATTCCAGCTTCATCTGCCAGGAGCGGAGCGGTTTCTCGACGCGCTCATCAGATTCGATGTAACGGTCGAGCTTCTTGGCGCGGGCTTTGGCTTTGCGGGCGACTTTCTTGGCAATTCCCTGTTCATAGGATTTGCGGCCTTTGATTTTCATTTCCCCACCGCCGATGCGGATGGAGCTAGCCTGGCGCTCGGTATAGGCGGCCTGGGTTTTAAGGCGGGAGATATCCTGTTCCATGCGCCGGATCTCGGCTTGCTGATCCTTGTATTCCGCCCACTGCTGCTCGATTTCCACCTGGCGCTGCTCCAGGTAAGCAGTGTAATTACCAGCATATTCGTGCAGGCGGTGAGTCTGGGGATCCATATCCAGGATGCGGGTGACCGTGTGGTCAAGAAAGGTACGATCATGGGAGACGACCAGGGCAGCGCAGGGGCTGCTGGCGAGCCAGGTTTCGAGCCATTCCAACATGGCAATGTCGAGATGGTTGGTGGGCTCGTCGAGCAAGAGAAGCTGGGGATCATTCAGCAGCACCAGGGCAAGCGAAAGGCGGGTGGATTGGCCGCCGCTTAAGCGGCCGAGCGGGGTAAGCGGGTCGACATAGGCCAGGCCAAGCCCGGCAAGCACTTCACCAGCCCGGCCAGTCTCGGCAAATTCAATCCGGCGAAGCAGGTCATCGTAGCGTGCCTGCAGGCGGAGATCTGCTGTGCTGGCAGGGGTACTGGCCAGCGCAGCGGCGGCCTGGGTGAGCTCGTTTTCCAGGGCGATAATATCGCCAGCAGCCTGGTGAATGACCTCGCCAAGGCTGAGGAGCGGATTGAGCTCGAATCCCTGGCGTAAGTAGCCGATACGCAGGTTCGGGTCGCGGTGGATGCCCCCAGCGCTAGGCGGTTCTTCGCCGGCCAGGATGCGCAGCAGGCTGGTCTTACCACAGCCGTTTGGCCCGACCAGGCCGAGGCGCTCGCCAGGATTCAGGCTGAAGGTAACATTTTCAAATAAAACTTGGGTATCGAAAGACTTTTTTAAATGATGAACGGTAAGCATAGTTGCCTCCGGCAGGTGTGACCTGAGCGGCGTTGGCTGGCCGGGAACGACCAGGCAACGGTCACCGCCTGGCCGCTGAAGAATTTCAGAGGACCGCAGGCTGGTGGGGAGAGACAGAATGGAGAGCTTACCGTCGCATGTTTAGAAGGTTACCTTTTTTTGGATCTACAGAAATTATTCTACCAGTTTTCGGGATGTTCGTCAAAAGCTAACTGGCCCAGGCTCAGGCGAAGTGTCCAGGTACGCTCGTCGCCGGGCTCAATTTGCGGGGCGCGCTGCAGTTCACAAGCCAGGGCCAGGCTGTCATAGTAGCCAGTGGCCGGCTCCAGGGCAACAACTGGAAGCCGATTATAGGCGCCTTCATCGACCCAGATACCCAGGTAGGGCAGCTCGGCTGGCTGCCATTCCAGGCGAAGTGAGCAGCCCAAGTTAGGTCGTTCGAGCGCGGCCCAACTGACTGGTTGATCGGGTGGCAGGTAGAATTTGCGGCAGGTTTTGAGCTCGACTGGGCCGATCCGGTCTAAGCGGTAAGCCTTTTGATCCTGGGCGATCGCCTGCGGCCAGGGATACGGCTGGCCAGGTTGCCCCCAGGGAGGCTGGGATG
>CAZAGA010000267.1:0-5207 GCA_964484335.1 uncultured Anaerolineaceae bacterium | reverse complement strand
GCACGCCATCAGCCAGCCCCACCAGCCATAATTCACAGGCAGAAGAGTCCATGGAGGCTGCCGAAAAGTTATTTTACAGCGGCCGCTTTTCTGAAGCAATTAAGCTCTATGACCGGGTTCTTCAAATGGAGCCCAGTTGGGAGCGCGCTAAGCAGCACCGCATGGAAGCCGATAACTACCTGCGCACCGGTTATATTCCTTCTGTAGCCCTGCCGGCGGAGGCTGCTTCTGCCTACGGGAAGGCCCAATCAGCAGCCCGCGTGGGACGCTACAATGATGCCTTAAACCTGCTCTTAAAAGCACAGGCGGTACTGCGGGACCTGGGAATTCAACGCTGGCAAGAAGGCCAGGAGTTCGAGCAGAAACTACAAGAAAATATCGATGCCGAAAATGCTTTCCAGGAGGGATTGAAGCTGTTTCGGGCCGGGCAAGTGGACGATGCAATCGAAGCAGTCGAGACGGCTTATCGGGCTACCGGACTGCCCAAATATGCTGATCGCGCCCAGGCCATGCGTAAGTTCAAAGAGACATTACGAAACATCAACGATGTACTGAACTCTACTCAGACTGATCCGAAGGTCCTGCTCCAAATAAAAAGCGACCTGGATAATTTGATCAGCGAACAAGGTGAAAATCCAGCTCTGCAGCGTTTACGCACGCGGCTCGAATCCGTCATTCCACGCGTGGTAGGTCCTTTGAAGGACCAAGCGCGTGATTTAAAAAACCAGGCTGAACGCAGCCCTACGATCGAGGAGTCGCTGTTCTTTGCACGCCAAGCCAGGCAACAACTCGAGCAGATTCGCAACTTGGAAGGTATGGATGACAGCCTGGACCGGTTAAACAACGAAGTTGACCGATTAATCCGGGAGATCCAACGCCTATCCGATGACCTGGCGAATGGAAACGCTTCATTCGAGCAGCATAAAAATTGGCCGGTAGAAGCATTTCGAATTAGTGCGGAAGTCCGGAAGCGGTATCCCAATGATCCAGGCGTGACAGCAATGACTGCAAAGCTAACTCGTTATAATGGCCTTCGGATTGGATTAAGAGTATCTGCAGTCCTGCTAGTGATCTTTATTCTTTTCTTGGGCTTCCTGGGAATTCGGAATGTGTACAATGATTATAAAATTTCGCGCATCCCTACCGCAACACCGACGGTCACGCTAACACCAACGGTAACCTCCACACCAACCCCAACAGCCACCTTAACGCCGACTATTACCCCGACCCTGACACCCAGCCTGACCCCGACACCGCAAGCGGGGTTGGCGCTGCGCGATATCTGGGCACGCAATGGTTGTTATGAAACCTTTACTGCCGTAGGAAAAATCCCAGAAAAAGGCCCGGTGCGATTCCTTCCCTCTGAACGGCGTTTCGATGATTTCAACCGGGAATGCGTGCTGGTGGAGTATAACGGGCCAGATAAATCAATCATTGGCTGGGTGCTGATTTCAGACCTGGGCGGTTTGAAGTAAATCGGCGCCACACAACGGGGACCGGCTTGTTGAAGCGTTTACGAATAAACCAGGCTTTCCCGAACGCTGATTCGTGTCGCACTGCGCGCCGGCCATAAAGAAAATAATACTGAAAGAGACAGAACCACACCCAACCAAATCGCTACAGCTGGGAAGTTGAAGGCATAATCCAGGTCGATTTCGATCATGGTTTGACCCAACAAGCGCGCCATGGGTTGGGCAAGTAAATAGGCTACTGGAACAGCCAAGAGAAAGCTAAGCAAGCCCTGCAGCAAGCCCTCCATCACGAACAGGCTGCCGATGGTAAAAGATTTTCCCCCAATTGCACGCATTACGCCAATTTCCCGCGTACGCTCCATAACGCTGATCCCCAGTGCACCCATCAACCCAAGCCCCCCTACATTGGACACTAAAATTGCCAGGTTGATCAATAAATTTACGACCGTGTTGAACTGATTATCAGCGAAGTCACGTGCTTCTAATTTTCCACTGGTAGTGTAAAAATCAATATCCAGGCCTTCAGATTCAAAGGCAGTTTCCAATCTGTCAGCAAAAGCACTCTCATCAGCCAGGGCACCGATCTCAATCCCTCGCAATAACACTTGGTTACCCTGGCTCGCTACCCCGGTCGCTTTTTCAAAAGCCGCCAAAGGTGCATAAATAGGCTCAACCACAAAACCCGAGGAATAAACCGTCCGGTAGGTACCAACGACTGTCCATTCACTCCTACCCAGCTCACCCAAGTCCAGGGTCACCTGATCACCGATTGCAATCTGGTTATTCTCAGCCGTTGAGACGTTAAGCACAATTTCGGTTTGGTCGCGGTTGGGTTCCAGCCAACGACCCTCAACAATTAACGGACGGTACATTTCTGTATCCGATGGTATCCCAATTAACTGAGCGCCTAGGCCAGCCGAGTCTTCCAGGCGCTCCCCCTCGCGATACAGGCTTGCATTCCGACTGAACCAGACTTCGGCCGACTCTACCGTCGGATCTGCCTTCACGATAGTCAGAATTTTTTCAATGGGGTGGTTTTGAGTAAATCCAATCCGGATATCATACCCCTGTCTGGCGGTTTCATTATCTAGCGTCAGCCGGATGGATGAAACCAGGCTCATAACTACCAGGAACATGATACCGGCGATGGTTAAAACCAAGACCGAAAACGTCAGGCGACCTTTTCGCCGAAACAGATTTCCCAAGGCCGCAGCATAAAGCGTAGGCAGAAACCGGGCCCCGATTCGATCAATCAAACGATCCAGGCGCGAGCTGGCAAAATCTCCGCCCAAACCATAGCTGGCGATAGCTTCTCGCACGCTAATCCAGGCGCCTTTTAATATTGGCCACAGGGCAGATGCCAGCGGAGCGACCAGGGCAGCCAGGATCATAAAAATTACCGCCCGCTCGGAAACAACAAACTCGGTATAGTCGATATTGAATAAATTCAGAAAACTACCGGTCAGGGAAAAAGCCAGGAAAACACCCGCCGGCAGGGTAATCGCCAGGGCAATCAGGCCGAATACCAACACCTCAAGCAGGTAGATCCACACAATTGTTGTGCTGCTCCCGCCAATTGCCTTGATCACGCCGATCTGGTCGGTCTGCTGGGTAATGATGGCGGTCATGGTATTCAAGACCAAAACTACGCTTAGCAAGAGGGTAACAACTGCCATGCTACGCAAGACCAAGGTGATCCCCTCGACGAACATCCTGCCCCAATGGCGATCTGGTTCCTGGTAAAGCGTGATCACCACACCGATACCCTGCTCGCTCAGCCTGGTGCGAACAAATCCGGCCACCGAGCGCGCCTTTTCAGAGCTGTAAGGTTCCTGGATGCGAATCAATAGTTGGCCAAAATATCCCTCCGGTACGCCAAATTCCGCCAAGCCAGCCGCGTCGCTAAAAAAATGCGCCTGACCTCCAAATTGAGGCGGTTCGATAAAGGGATGGCGAATTTGTCCTCCGATTGTGAAGCTTCGTTCTTCCTGGCCAATTTCAAATATGACTGACTGGCCAGTTGAAATGTTAAAGTACTGGCTTGTCAAACGTTCGATCGCCAGGCGATCCCCAGCAGGCCATTGGCCTGTTTTTAATTGGACAATATCAAAAATCTGCTTATCATAATCCGGCCGCTGAACCAAGGTACCAATAGACCACTCTTCCTCTGAAGAAGCCTTATAACGGACCGTTATTTGGTTGACCGGTTCAATCTCAGCAACCCCAGGCACATTCAGTAATTCATCAACCACCTCTTGATCTATAAAATCCCTCAAAATAATGCTGAAATGGGAAGGATTTACTTCCTGGTGAGCGCGATCCATTCCTCTCAATAACTGGTCCACCATCCCAAAGACCACACCAATTGCAAAAACACCAGCTGCAATACTGATGATCACCAATAAAGAACGGCCTTTGTTATGCCAAAGGTCAAACCAGATCTTCTGTCCGATTACCCCCATGCTGTCTTATCCCGCTCGCAGGGTGGATTGACTGCAATTTTCATCGCGAACAATCTTACCAGTCTTAATTTCCACTGTACGTGGAACCTGACATGCCAACTCAGGATTGTGCGTTACCATCACCAGGGTCTTGCCTCGCTCTACCAGGTGGCTGAACAAGCGGAAGACATCTTCAGATGTCGCGGCATCTAAATTCCCGGTCGGCTCATCAGCCACAAGTAATGCCGGATCATTGGCCAAGGCACGGGCAATCGCTGCTCGCTGTTGCTGGCCGCCAGAGACCTGACTGGGCAGCTTATACATCTGATCCTTCAATCCCACCATCTCCAGCAGGAGCCTGGCGCGCGCCCGGCGACGATCGGGTGACAATACCTTGAGAAAATCCATGGGAAGGATCACGTTCTGGAGAAGATTCAGGGCAGGGAGCAACTGAAAAAATTGAAATACAATCCCCAGGTTTTTGCCTCGCCAGCCAGACAACTGGTTTTCGTTGAGCTCACTCAAGCGCTGGCCACTAATGATTACTTCTCCAGAGGTCGGATGATCAATTCCGGTGATCATATTTAGCAGCGTCGATTTTCCATTACCGGATGCGCCAACAATAGCCACAAATTCACCCGGTTGAATGGTTAGATTAACCCCATCCAAAACCGTAATATCAACCTCGCCGGTATGAAAACGCTTGACCACATTACTTACCTGGACGATCGGGGATTGCCTTGAGAACGAAGGTACCATGCTGGCCTTTGAATAGTGAAAAAACGACTGGATCCTGGCGAGCTTTTTTAGCTCCCCGGGTGGAAAAAGGCCCCGTGGTATCCGAACAAAACCGGGTGAGGAATTTCCGCGCGGGCAATTTCCTCGAAGGCGTGCGCGTCCAGGACCAAAAGGAATGAATTGCCTTTCAAGCTATCGAGCACAACACTCAAAATCAAACCGTCATCTTCCGCAATACGATCCGGCCGGCCGACAAAGATCGGTTCTCCAGGATAACAGCCCGGTTGGTACCAGGTCTGCTCAGCACGGGTAGCAATATCGATTTTCACAATTTGGTTGTAAAAACCTTGCGGGTGTTCCGGATTGAGGCTACTGGCGTAGACAAAGCGATACGCCGGATTCAGGCTATAACGAGCCGAGTCGAAATTAGCCAACTCAATGCAAGTATCGGAAATAGTTTCATATTCAGCCCGTTTCCCCTTGAGAGGGATGCGATAGCGACGGAGCTTCCCAAAGGGCAACTTTGAATTTGGATCCTTCAGGCGGTCGAGGTAAT
>CAZAGA010000266.1:0-5217 GCA_964484335.1 uncultured Anaerolineaceae bacterium | reverse complement strand
ATCTCGCCCTGGCTCCGCCCCCAGCCCTTGTTAATGGCATGCGACTGGCCACGGTCTGGCTCGCTGACCCACTGAAATTGCTCACCGTAGGATTGCAGGATCGCAACGGTTTCATCCTTCGATCCACCGTCGGCCACGAAATATTCTAGCCCTGGGTAATCCTGGCCCAGCACAGATTCGATCGTCTCCTGGATTGTACTGCCCTGGTTGTAGGAAGGGGTGACCAGGCTGATAGACGGCAGGTTCATGGCTCTGCGCCTCCCACCGGCCGTACCAGCAGGTTCTCAACCTTAATCAAAAGCGGCCGCCGGTCGCCGTTCGGTTGCTCGAGAATGGTGGCGATATCCGGCGATTGGAGTTGAAACTCGTTCAAGCCGCGTTGCAGTTTGATCCGGTAAATCAACCGCACCGGTTCGCGGAAAGACCTGCTAATTTCGACTTTCCCTTCTGGGACGGTTCCATAGCCTTCCAGCCACTCCAGGCCAAAGGCCAGTGTCCGGTTGGGGTCGGCGCGGGCTGGGCCTGGCGATGCCTGCAGGCTCAAGCTGACTTCGCGGGCCTGGTCCGACCACAGGTAGCCTTTCAAGCCCTGGTAAATGCCCTCCCCAATCCAGTAAAAACCTTGTCCATCGATCTGCTCGACCGGCCATTCGATCGTAGGAAGCAGGCCCAGGATGCCCACCTGTCCGACCAGCTCAGGGGCGATGCGCACCAGGTTGCGGCTGTCGGTTGCGCTGAGGAGCAATTGGTCTACCTGGGCGTCTGCCCTACAGGCGGCAGGCGGGCAGGCCCGGAAGAGCGTCCAGCCATCTTGCTGCCAGATCAGCTCCAGGCCGGCGGGAATCGCCAGGAACGGCCGCTCGCGCGGTTCAAAAAGGAAATATTCGATCCCGTCTGCCAGGAGTGGGGCGAAATCGAGCTCGGCGGAATACGGGTCTAGCTGGATCACCCGGCGGCTGAAGCGCTCGCCAAACAGGGGGTAATCCCAGGTGTCCTCGCTGAAGCGCGTCGCCAGGCTGGCCTCGGTCGGTACGTTGGCCTCAACCGCTCGCAGGACCGGCTCAAAGCTGGGATGGTTGATTGTCCGTATGCGGATATCGTCCAGCTTCCAGATCGCATTCGGCCCGCTGAGCGGCTTCATATAGTTGGTCAGGACGGTGACACTGATCACCAGCAGGCTGAGGATGACAATCCCCCAGCGCGCCAGGCGTCCGGCCAGGCCGCGCAGCTCCAGCCAGGGCAACAGCAGCGGCATGGCCAGCGGGACGACCAGGACGAAGTAGCGGCCTTTGTAAGGTGACCATTCTTGGACATATGCCTGGGTGAGCAGGAAGCCGAAGGTCAGGCCGAGCAGGCCAAGGCGCAGCGGGTCGCGCTGGCGCAATCCCTGGATCGCCTGGATCAGTGCTGCCGGCAGGAACAGAAGCAGGAATAGCGGCCCAAACCAGGCCTGATCTTCATGGACGGTCTGCGGCCCGTACAGAATACGGTTCAACTGGGTCAGCCAGCGCCCAAAGCGCGCCCCTTGCAAGGCTGGCAGGCGCTGGACGGCTGCCTGGACCAGGTTCGCTTCGAATTCCGCCAGCGGCTGGCGGATGACCGCTGGCAGCCCGGTCAGGTCGGCAGCCTGGAAAGTATATAGGAGCAAGTTCTTGGCCAGGCGTTCACTCTTCGAAAGGTCGGATTTAAGCAGCTCGCCGGTCCACTGGGGGACCGAAAGGGGGTTGCCGTAGGCGAGCTGGTTTTGCGCATAGATGAACATGCCGAACAGAATGAAGGCTGCCAGCCCGCTGGCCAGGATCACGCCCAGCCGGGATAAGCCGGGCCGCAGCCGGGAAGCGAGTCGATTGACAGGTTGCTCTCCACTGGGTTGTGCAGCGCTGCGCCCCGGCAGGAATACCAGCAGCAGGGCGGCCAGCGCCAGCCCGGGCAGGGCCAGGGCGACCGTCGATTTCGTCCCCGCCGCCAGACCAAAGGCCAGCCCGGCGAGCGCCAGGGATTTCGAGCCCCGCTCCTGCCAGCCGGTGTACAGCAGGGTAACCCCGCTGGTCAGCAACGCGGCAGTGATCAGGTCGTTCATCGTGGTGTGCGACTGCAGCCAGTTTTCCGGCAAGATCGCCCATAGCGCGGCCAGGAAGAGCGCTTGCCAGCGCTTTGCTCCGAGCAGTTGGGTCAGGCCAAAGATCGCCAGCACCGTCACCGGCGCGCTCAGCCACTGCACCATCCCGCTCAACTGCTCGCTGCGGGTGAACAGCGCAGTCCAGGCGATCCAGATTTCGGCATTGGGGGGAAAAGTCACCTGGCGAGGATTGGGGGTGACCCATGGCGCCAGCGTGCCGTGCTGCAGCCAGTAGCCGACCCGCGCAAGGTGGTAGGTCATGCTGTCATAGTTGTTCTGCGGGGTCGTGAGCAGCAAGACCAGCCCAACAGCATAGGTCAGCAGGACGCCCACCAAGAGCAGCCGTAGCTCGGGGTGCTTGCGTAACGGGGTATGAAAGGCTCGCAGGCCGAGTTTGAGACGCTCCCCGCCGCCCCGCTTGATCCAGGCCAGCCCGGCAGCCAGGCAGGTCAAGCTGTGGGCGCTGAGGAAGAAGAGCGGGTTGTACTGGTGGAGCAGGCTGGCGATCTCGGCGGTCAGCACCAGGATGGCGCAGAAGAACAAGAAAAACGCCAGCCAGCCGGTCAGGCGGCTACTGGGTCGCAGTACCGCAGCCAGGTAATAAGCGCTCAGTGCGACCAGTAGGAAGGCGATCAGGAATAGAGCCATGTCTGAGCGGATTATAACGCCAACCGGCGCAAAACCGGCCGCAGCAGGCGATCGCGCAGCGCCGGAAACAGCCTCAGGTTAAAGTAGACGTCTGGCCCGATCAGCAGCCCGGCCAGCAGATCAGGCAGTACTCGCCAAAGGCCATATCGGCGGCGGGTCTCGCTCGCCCGGCGCAGCAGATCCCGGCTACGCATCGTCCGAGACGGCCTGAGCACCTTGAGCGCCCCAGGAGTACCTGGGGTAGTCGAAGGGCCATCCTGCGTCTCGACTGCGCTCGACGTGCCATCCTGCGTCTCGACTGCGCTCGACGTGCCTGGAGCAGTCGAAGGGCGGCGCTCACCAGACAACGCATCGATCTCCTCCAGGATCGCCTGGGCGAAATCAGGCCAGTTGAACCGCCGGGCCTGGATTCTCCCAGCCGCGACCAGCCCGGCGCGCAACTCGGGCTCTTCGCTGACCCGGCGAATCGCACTGGCCAACCCGGCCGGGTCATCCGGATCGATAAACAGGGCGGCTTCTCCAGCCGCTTCAGTCAGGCCGGTCCCCCGACTGCAGATCACCGGGCAGCCGCAGTGCATCGCTTCGACCACCGGCATACCAAAGCCTTCAAAGTAAGAGGGAAATACCAGCGCGGCCGCACCCTGGTATAGGGCGGGCAGCTCCTCACGCGGGCAGAGACCCAGGAAGCGGAACTGCGCCTCCAGGCCCAACCCCCGGCACAACGCCAGCAGGTCAGGATGGGCCTCCTTAGGCGCGCCGCTGCAAACCAGTAAAAAGTCGGGCTGGCCCTGCTCGCGTAACAAAGCAAGCGCCTGCAGGATCAGGCGGTGGTTTTTATGAAACCAGGTATTGGACGGGTAGTACAGGTAGTTTCCGGGGGTCAGGCCATACTTGCGCCAGACCACTTCGGGCTCGCTCGGCGGCTGCTCAAACAGCGTGTGGCTGGCCTGGTAGATCACCCGGCAGCGCTCAGGAACCAGGTTGTGACGCTCCAGCAGGCTCTGGCGGGTGAATTCTGAAATGGCGATCACCCGTCCGGCCTGCGCCAGGCTGGCAGCCAGGTCGCGCTGCCGGTTGGCCAGCTCCTGCGGGCTGAAAAACTCAGGCAGGTATTCATGCTGTAGATCATGCACCACCACCAGGTTCTTCAGCGGGTACAGGTCGGCCTCAATCATCCCTGAGTAGGAAAGGGCAATGCTTGCTACGGTCTTCCGCCCATTGACCCAGGTCGCCGGCGGCGCGCCAACCGGGCAGCCGTGCAGCCGCCAGGCGATTTGATCGAGGTAGGATTGTGGCCCATCGCTAACCTGGAGGTGGAAGTCGGGCCGGCGGCGCAAGTCGAAATCGTAACGCGTCACGCCCGGCAGCAGCAGGGTGATCTCATGCCGTCCCGGCGGGTTGATCTCCGGGCGCAACAGCGCCTCCACCAGCGAGCGCGCCGACCATTCCATCCCGCCGGTATAACCCGGCACCATCCAGCGCAGATCGAGCAACAGGTGGGCCATCGCCAGGGCTGGTCTTTCAGCCAGCAGTCGTATCGCCCTCGGTGAACAGGTTGGTGCCCTGGATTTCGAAGGATAGCATCAACCCATCCCGGTTCTTGACCGCCTGGCCGAATTCGATACTCACCACTTGACCGGCTTGGGCGGTAATTTCGATCTGGAGGGACTGCTTGCCAGCCGCCTGGAGGGTCTGGACGATCCTCCGGTTCACCCGGACCTGGATTTGCATCTCGGTCGCTGCTTCGCCATTCAGGAAGTAGGGTTGGCCGGGATAGGCGCGCTTGAGATAGACCTGGAAGACCGGCCCGAGCCAGTTGTTGCGATAATAGCCGTACAGCGGCTGCTCACGGCTGACCAGTACCTGGCTGGAGCGACGTTTACGAATCCACGGCCGCAGAAAGTCGAGGTTATCCAGTAAATAACGCCGGAATGGATACGTGACCGAGTGTAGCAGGCGACCTGGACGGAGCGAGACCGGCCAGCGCTTGTGGTAGACGGCTTCGTGAATCTTGGCTGCCAGCAGATACGAGCCCGGCAGCACCCGCAGCAGCCGGTAGGGGCTTTTCGGCTGGTTCCAGACCCGGTCGTGCCACAGTGATTGAAAATAGCTCAACGAGACATAACCGGCCCATTTCTGGGAGACCAGGAAGACCTCCTTAACAATTTTCTCGCGCGCGGTCGAGGTCTTGGTTTCATCGTGCAGCCGGGAGATCGCCAGCACGTCTGGGATGTGTACAATCTTGCCGCCGGCCCGGTCGATCCGCATCCAGTATTCATGATCCATGGCGTAATGCAGGTCAGCGTTCCACTCGCCGATTTTCTCGGCGATCCGCTTGCGCCAGAATGCGGCCGGCTGGCAGACCGGGTTGTCCCACACCAGGCGGGTGAAGGAGTAATCATCGGTGTTGTACATGCCGATGATCCGGTTGTCCTCGTCGGTGTAATAGG
>CAZAGA010000265.1:0-5239 GCA_964484335.1 uncultured Anaerolineaceae bacterium | reverse complement strand
TTAATTTTATCGACGCCTTCAAGGCTTTTCGGATTTCAAGCACTTCTGAACAGGTGGCGATTGGGATCGACAACCAGCTCTACGTGGTACCTTTTGATCTTGAAAAGTTACGCCTGATTCGAAAACGATCTGAACTGGCCGATATGGCAACCTGTAAAGAGTTTGCCCCGTTCGAAAAAATATTGGCAGAAGGCGCTCAGTGGTCAAGCGACGATCAGTTGCTCTCGATCTTATTACTGGCCAACCTGGGAAGCGGAAAACAAGGCAATATTATCCAAATCTTCGACATCAGCCAATGTGTTGCTAATCCACGCAAACTGAATACCTTTCCAGGCGCCACGTTTACCCTGGAAAATTATGATAAAAATGCTAACATCCAGAATTTTGGGTTTGATGGCTTATCCACTTATGTGCTTAATAACGATGTTCGCAATGGCGGCTTTGGGGATCTCTATGCGTACAATGCCGATTTGAGCAAGTCCTACCCGAAGATTAACCCAATTGATGGTCGCTGTTGTTATCGCGATGCCCAGTTCAGCCCAGATGGCAGTTACATTATTTTTGCCTATCAAGATTTTCTGCAAGGCGCTAGCAGCACCACCAAGTTATACCTGGTTCCCTATGGCAGCATCGGTACCGGTGCGCAATTTACCCCCTTACCGCTGCCGGATATCGTGAATGCAAAGGAAAAACCTCAGCCTATCTTGCGACCGGCCAGGTAAAAAGCTTACTCGTTTTCCTGGCCAATTAAGCCCATCTGGGTGGCCTTGCTAACTGCCTCAGCCCGGTTAGCCGCTTCGAGTTTCTCCAAAATATGCCGGACATGGGTCTTGACCGTGTTCTCGGAAATAAACAATTCCTCAGCGATCTTCGTGGTGGTATAACCCTTTGCCAGGCATTCCAAGACTTCCATTTCGCGCGAGCTCAAACCGTTCTCTGACGAAGCGCCAGGCTCAAGGCTTACCGCCCGCATAACTTGCCGAGTGATTTGAGGAGATAAAACCGATAATCCCTGGCTGACCAATAAAATCGACTTGCGCAACTCTTCCGGCTCGGCATTTTTCAGTAAATAGCCATCCGCCCCCGCCGCAATCGCGCCAAATAAATCTTCTTCACTTTTTGAAATGGTCAACATCAATATCTTCGGGGCGGTTTCCTTCTGCAAAGCGCGCACCGTTTCTACCCCACCCATCACAGGCATATTCACGTCCAATAAGACTACATCAGGGCGTAATCGGCGGATCACATCTAAAGCGTTCGCGCCATTATTGGCTTCACCAACGATTTGAAATTCAGGCATTTCACTTAACAGGCTAATCAGACCTGCCCGAAATAGAGCATGATCATCCACCACGACCAAACGGATTTTTGTCACTGGGCCAACTCCTGAATACTATTTTTCCGTAGCGGCAAGCGAATCCGAACGGTAGTCCCTTGGCCCACCTGGCTGATCACCTGGAAGTCGGCTCCGATCAAATCGGCGCGCTCGCGCATCCCGCGCAGACCATGGCGAGAGGGTCCGGTCAACTCATCCGGCGAAAAACCCACCCCGTCGTCCTGGACTTCGATCCATAGGTCACCATCGGCTTCGAAACAATCAATCGTAATCTGACCGGCCTGGGCATGCTTGCGGATGTTGCTCAAGGCTTCCTGGACAATCCGAATCAACTGGGCATGGATTTCTGGGGCAATAGCAGTGTTGCTCTCCATCCTGCGGATGACCACCGGGAGGTCAACCATTTCCTGAAATTCCTGTGCGGTTTCTTCCAACCAGCCATGGATGCCTTCATCGCCCAGGCCAACGCGCAGGCCATCAATCGCCTGACGAGCATCCCGATAGGCTTCGTTCAGTGTCGCGTAGTACTGGTCGATCGCCTGGCGAGCCCGCTCGTATTCCTGGCGGGCCAGGTAATTCCGAGTCTGTGCTGCCTGAAGCTTTAGAAAGCCAAGAGACTGCGCCAGACCATCATGAATCTCACGCGCCAGGCGTTTGCGTTCTTCCATGACCGCCTGATACTCCAGTTCAGTCGCCTGGCGAGCATTTTGCAGGAACAAAGTCAATTGCCCAGCAACGGTTTGGAGCATTCCCAGTTGGCGCTGGTTATAACCATGGGCGCGCCGGCTGCCCATTAAGATAGCCCCGCCCGGTGAACGGTCAGCGAGTAACATCGGCACACCGATGAAAGAACGCAGGCTGTTCTTTAAAGAAGGGTCACTGGCTACATCCCCCAACATGACCGGTTTCCCTGACTCAATCATACCCTGGATCACGCCATCCATGAACGGCTGCAGCGAAGTAGGAACATCCCCCAAGACAATTTTCGGGGACTCTGGGTTAACCGACGATGATTTCAAGATCATAACTGCGGCATCAGAGTCCAGGGATTGGAAGATGCTTTCTAAAAGGTTGGAGAGCAAAGCCTGTTGGTCGGTTTTTTGGCGGATGCTCTGCATCTGGCGCAAGGTAGCAATCTCGCGCCGGCGTAAACGGACTCCTTCCAATGCCAAGGCCGTGACATCCCCTAAGGCGCTGAGGAAAGCACGCGTGTCACGGTCCATTTCGGCCGCCGGCTGGAGAAAGATATTTAGCACGCCGAATTCGCGTTCGGCTCGCCGGAGGGGAAGGCAGTAAATGCCGCTGGCTTCGCCAATCGGGCCTTTCAATAATGGACAGGCCTCGTTCAGGTGTTCGTGATGCTCACAGGCTCGGCAGCGATCGCGGACATTCGGGGAAGCCAGGTATTCTAACCAAGGGTCAACTACCGAAGGCGGCAAATCACCATAAGTGGTAGCCGCCATTGGCTGGCTGTGGTCATCTAGAGGAACAAAAGACGCGCCTTTGGCCGTCGCCAGTTCCACGGACAATCTTAAAACCGCTTCAATAACTTCGTTCTCATCCGTCGCCTCGACAAACTTTTGCCCTACCTGGAAAAGCGCGTCCAAACGCTGATAAGCCTGGTTGACCTGGCGATCGCGTTCCAATAATTTCAATTGCAACTGGCTGCGTTGTTCGTAGAGATACATTACCCGGTTAACAAATATAAAAACCAGGAGCACCTCTGCAATGACAGCCCCGCCAAGGATGAACTGATTCCCTCGCGAGAAACTTAGAAAAGAAGACGGCCTGAAAATCAGGTATACCGCGCCAAGCAGGAGAAAAGCTCCCAGGATCACCCAAGGCAGCCAGGGCGATTTCAGAAGTTTACGCAACCAGCTCACGATGGTATTTCCTGTCGCCTGGTTATGGATTAGCCACCCAACTCACGCAGGTAGCCAATCACCTGCCAAATGCTTTCCTCATTCAGGACAGATTTCCAGGAAGGCATGGCGGATTTAAAGGGATCCATTAAACCGCCTTCAGCAATCCGCCAGTAAAGGTAAGCATCGCCCAATCCTTTTTCGGTGGTTGCCAAAGGTTGTGGGGTGGGATCCAGCGAGGCAGAGGCCGGCCCATCGCCCATTGCTTTTTCACCATGACAAGCTGCGCAATAGCTTTGGTAGGTCGTCTTGCCTTTCTCGATATCCGCGGCGCTGAGCGACGGAGACTTTTTATCCGCATATTCAGCCGGTGGGGCAGGGCGTTCTAGCGCCTGACCGGATGAAGAATTAGTCTGTGAGGTGGAAGGTTCTGTTTGGGATTGTTTGCTGCCGCAGGCAGCCAAACTTGCCAGTAACAAGAACAGGGTCAAGACCAACAAAATTTTTTTGGAAATCATTTTTCACCTTAAGTTGCCATAGGTATGAAAAATCTTTAAGTGGAAATATTATAACATCAGGCAATTGACTTCCCTTCAAGTTTACAGTACACTGATATTGAAAGGCGTCTCCTCTTACTAGTTCAAATCGAGAAGGGAGAGAGAAATGCCTGAACCGAGAAACTTGACCCGCGAGGTGCTTGGCGAGTTGTTTAGGGTCAACCCGGCGCCAACAGAGGCGCTGTGCAGGTATTGCGACCCAACCAGCCTGGGTTTCCAGACTACCGATGAACTGCCTGATTTACAGGATGTTATCGGCCAACCGCGAGCTTTCAAAGCATTAGAATTAGGCTGTGAAGTCTCTGGCCCGGGCTATAATATCTTCGTTTTCGGACTACCAGGCTCTGGGCGAACAACCCTGAGCCTGGAATATTTAAAGCGGCGTGCCAGCCAGGAATTAACCCCTGACGACTGGTGTTATGTCAACAATTTTTCCCAACCCCACTCTCCACACGCCATACGGTTTTCGGCGGGTGAAGGGAAAAAATTCTACGTTGCCATCCAGGAACTGATCGAAGTTACCGAGCGCGAATTACCCCGCGTCCTGGAAAGCGAAGAATTTAACCATGCCAGAGATAGCTTGTTAAATGATCTTAAAAGAAACCAGGAAACTGAGTTCCTGCGCTTACAAGAGCATGTCGAAAAATTTAAATTTACGATTGTACGGACTCCTTTTGGAATGGTGCTCAGTCCTGGGGTTGAGGGCAAACCAATCTCACTCCAGGATATTCAGAACCTGACTGATGAACAGCGAAAAAAACTAGAAGATTTACAGCAAAAATTAGGAGAAGACGTCGAAAAAACCCTCAAGCGGTTGCGTGAGATCGCCCAGAAAACCGCCGAGCAGATCGAAGAATTGACCCGGCAAACAATACTTTATTTAATTGCACCGTTAATCCAGCATATCAAATATCAGTTCGATACAAACCGGGCTGCGCAGGAGCACCTCGATGCCATCCAAGCCGACATGGTGGTGAATGCAACCCGGATAAAGTCTACTCCACCCTCTGAAACATCTCCAACCAGCGGGTTTAATTGGCGTGAACGCTATGCTGTAAATAATTTCGTAGATAACTCGGATAATACTGGCGCACCGGTTATTCAGGAAGGACAACCTGGGTATCATAACTTGATTGGTAGGATCGAGCACACCGTTGTCATGGGCGCTACCCGCACTGATTTCAGCCTCATTCGAGCCGGCTCACTCCATCGCGCCAACGGGGGTTACTTGCTGATCTCAGCGCACGATTTACTGGTCAGCCCATATGCCTGGGAGGGTTTAAAGCGAGTGCTGCGCGATGGATGTATCCGGATCATCGAGCTGGGCAACCAACTCGGCCTTATCAGCACAGAAACGTTGGACCCCGAGCCAATTCCACTGGATATTAAAATTATTTTAATTGGTACGCCAACTTTATATTTTCTGCTCCGCCAATACGACGAGGATTTTGCCAAATTATTTAAAGTCCGGGCAGAGATCGGAA
>CAZAGA010000264.1:0-5250 GCA_964484335.1 uncultured Anaerolineaceae bacterium | reverse complement strand
TCTGGATCATGCGCAGCGATGGTGGCAACGCCCGGCCGCTGACCGACAGCGGGTTGGATATCGACCCGACCTGGTCGCCATCCGGGGAGCAGATCGCCTTTAGTTCTGCTCGCAATGGCCCACGCCAGTTATTTGTGATGAACTCGAACGGCGAAAACGAGCGCCCGTTGCTCCTGGGGGAGGAGCTGAAAATTGGCGGGCGGATCAGCTGGTCGCCGGATGGGGCCTGGCTGGCGTTTTACGCCGGACAAGCGCCGGAGCGCGATATTTACCTGGTCAGCTCAGATGGCGGCCCGGTCTTCCAACTTACCAACGGCGGCGATAACCTGGGCCCGAGTTTTTCACCCGGCTCCGACTGGCTGGCTTTCACCTCCTACCGGGATGGGAATAACGAGATCTATGTCATGCGCCTGGATGGTTCCAACCAGGCCCGCCTGACCCGCTCCAGGCTCTCGGACTGGCAGCCCCGCTGGGGGAGATAGTCTTTCAACCGCTCTGGCGATAGAGCACTGTCCGGCCGCGTTTGCCGCCTGGCTGGATCAATCCCATTTGGCGCAAGCAATAGGCCATCTTATAACCCAGGCCGGCGTTGATCCTGGCAGCCGCGGCCAGCTCACGCGTGCTAAACAACTCAGCCAGGCCCTCGGGCAGCAGGCGACGGAAATCGGCTGGGGTCGTAAAGGACAAGCGCTCCAGCACCGCCAGCAGGCGGCGATCGGCGATACTCCAGCCCTTGCGCCGCCAGCTCCCCCGGCTATCGTTACGCCAGATTTCTTCCACTTGAATGATCGGGATCTCGAGGCTCAGGTTGGGGTGTTCGACCAACCAGGGAAAGCGCACGAGCTGGTAAAAAATATCTTCCACCCGGCCGCGGCGTGGCGAGCGCCGGCGCGTTTGGCGGTCGCCATCCTGGCGCACGATCCACTTTTCCTGGGCGATCGGGTGAACCAGCAGGAGCGGGTGATCTGGCAGCAGCGCCAGGAGCTTGGGTTTGATGGCGCTGAAATTGCCGGTCTGGATTTCGATCACCTGCTCGCCGTGCAACACGTCGACCAGGTAGCCGCCCAGCCAGGCCTCCTGAAGGTCGCCCTCCCGGGTGTAGAAGTTTTTCAATGCGGCGTGCAGGCTGCTTTCTTGCATGGCTTAATCAACCAGGCTGGTGATACGGGCAGCGCGAATTTCGGGCTCGCCGGCTGCGGCGCTCAACTCGACCGTGCCTTCGATCAGGTAGGGTCCCGGTCCGCGCAAGGCCTGGCGGCAGTGCTGGTAGACCGTTCCGGGGATGACCACATCCAGCATCCCCTCCAGATCCTCCAGGGCCATGAAATAAATCGACTCGCCCCTACGGGTCCGGCTGCGTCGCCAGGTCTGGCGCATTCCAGCCACCCGGACAGCCTGGCCGAGGCGGGCAGCCGCCTCCACTGTAGTCAGCGCCCGGCTGGCGGTGATCGCTGGGGCGTGCAGCTCAAGCGGGTGGGCTTCCAGGCTGGCGCCTAATACTTGCTCTTGTGCGGCGACTTTTTCTGCCAGGCTCCATTCCTCCCCGGAAGGCGCCGGCTGGGATTTATTCAGCTCGTCTGGAAACAAAGCCAGTTGTGCGCTGGGGGCGATTTTTACCTTCAGCCGGGCAAGCAGCGCCGGCTGGCTGCCAAAGCTCTCCAGCGCGCCACAGGCGATCAAGTTGTGAGCCTCCTGGCGGCGCGGATCCACTCGTACGAGAAAATCATTCAGCGTAGCAAATGGCCGCCCCTGGATAATCCTTTGAATCGTCCGCCCGGTCAGTTCTTTGACCTGGCCAAGGCCCATCACCAGGGCTGGTTGGCCTTTCAGCCAGCCCAGGCTGAATTCTGCCTGCGCCAGGTCCACCAACGGCGGCTTGACTGTCAGCCCCATCCGGCGCGCCTCGGTCAGGTAAATCCGCTGGCTGTAATAACCGCCCCAGTTGGCCAGCACAGCCGCCATGAAAACCGCCGGGTAATGAGTCTTGCACCAGGCCGCCCGCCAGGCGACCTCAGCATAGGAAGCAGCATGGGCCTTGGGAAAGCCATACCCGGCGAATGCAGCCATCTGATCCCAGATTCGCCCGGCGATCGCTTCGCTGACCTGGTGTTTGCGCGCCGCGCCCTGGAGGAATTTCTCTTTCAGGACCTGCATCTGCCGGTCCAGGTCGAAATGGCTCATTGCCCGGCGCAGCAGATCCGCATCGGACAGGCTAAAGCCGGCCAGCTCGTGGGCGATGCGCAGCACCTGTTCCTGGTACAGGATGACCCCATAGGTTTCCTGCAGCATTGGCTCGAGCGCCGGATGGAGGTAAAAAGCAGCCCGGCCCACAGCGCCAACAGCTTGCCTGGCCTGGCGTTGGGCAGCGTGGGTCTTGAAGCGTTCTACAAAAGCTTCTTTCAAGCCGCCGGTCAGCGGGCCGGGCCGGTAGAGCGCCAGGGCAACCATCAGGTCGTCGGTGCTGCGGGCCTGGATTTCACGCAAGGTTGCTCGCATCCCAGGGCTTTCGATCTGAAAGCAGCCGATCGTCCGGGCTGCCTGCAGGGTCTGGCTGGTGGTTTCGTCCTGGTCTGGAATGGATTCAAGGATCTCCATCACCGGAGATGGGCGGGGTGCGCTTGCCCTGGTTGGGGCGGCAGCGCGCTCGGTGGCGATCGCCTCGGCTACGTCGCCCAGCACGGTCAGGCCGCGAATCCCCAGCAGGTCGATTTTTAGCAGCCCGAGGCGCTCGACCGAGACCAGGTCGAACTGGGTAATGGTGACACCCTTCGGGGCCAGCTGGACCGGCGCCAGGTCGCTGAGCAGACCAGGGGCGATGACCACCCCACCGGGATGGATCGATAGGTGGCGTGGTAGACCGAGAATTGCCCGAGCGGCCCGGAAGATCTCCGGATAGGGCGGGTGGGGATATTCGCTTTCCAGGCTGGCATAGACATCTTCTTCGGCGATTTCCCGCCCAGGCGGTCCCCACCAGCGGTAAGGCAGTTTTTCAAGCAGCGCGCTGACTTGGGCGGGCGGCAGGCCGTAAGCCTTGGCCGTCTCGCGCAGCGCCGAGCGGCTGCGAAAGCGGTTGATCGTCGAGACCATCGCCACCCGCTGTTCGCCAAAGCGCTCATAGACAAAGTGGATCACCTGGTCGCGCCGGCGTGAGCACAGGTCGGTATCAATATCCGGCGGGGTGACCCGCATTGGGTTCAAAAAGCGCTCGAAATACAGGTTCAGGCGGATCGGATCGGGGGTGGTGATGCCCAGGCAGTGGGCGACCAGGGAGGAGGCCGCCGAGCCGCGCGAGGAAACCGGCACCCCAGCCTGGCGGGCGAACCGGATGATTTCCTGCATAATCAGGAACAGCGAGGCGTAACCGCAGGTCTGGATCGTCTCCAGCTCATGATCCAGGCGAGCCTGTATCTCGTCTGTAAGCAGGCCGTAGCGCTGGATGGCGCCAGCTTCGGCGCGCTGACGCAGCGCCTGGTCTGGGTTTGGCTCACCGGGCAGGTCGATTTGCGGGTAGTGATGGACGCCGACCGGAAGGTCGAACTGGCAGCGCTCGGCGACTTCCAGCGTCCCTTGTACCGCTCGCTGCGGCGCGTCAACCGGCAGCCGCCCTAAAGCTGCCAGCAGCGCTTCTTGATCCAAAAAATGTGCGCCGGGCAGAGCATAGGCCTGGGCGGGCAGCTCGTTCAGGGGCAGGTTCAGGCGGATGGCGCTGACCAGGCGCTGCAGGCTAGCCTGCTCTGGCTGCAGGTAATGAATATCCACGCTGCTTACCAGCGGCAGGCGCAAGTTTTTCGCCAGGCGGAGCAGGTTGGTGCACCAGCGCAACTCTGCCTCGTCTGGCGCCGCTGCGCTTACCTGGAGCTCGAGATACAAGCGATCGAGGAAAAAAGCCTGGAGCTGTTCAAATACCCATCGTCCAGGCGCGGCCTGCCCAATGGCCAACCAGGCTGCCGCAAGGCCGCGCTGTCCGCCGCTCAGGCAGAGCAGGCCGTCCGTTTGACCCGCCAGGCTGTCCAAGGGCAGCTCGGGTTGGTTACTTGTTTGGAGCTGGCTGCTCAAGCGGCACAGGTTGGACCAGCCGGATTGGTCCATCGCCAGCAAGACCAGAACGCCGTTGCCGGAAGGCAGGGTGCTTAGCCCGGCGCGTGGATCCGGTGGCAGGCTGACCGGCAGCTCCAGGCCCAGGATCGGGCGGACGCCGTGGGTGCGGCAGGCATCGTAAAATTCAATCGCTCCGCTCAAGACACCGCTGTCGGCCAGCCCCAGGGCCGGCATGCCCTGGCCCGCGGCGGCCTGGGCCAGTTCCAGCGGCGAAGCCAGGCCGCGCAGAAAGGAATAGTTGGAATGGGTGTGCAGGTTTACCCACATTGGACGACCACAGGTTTACTCAGGTGGATTTTTACCATTTGACGGTTTGCCGTTCCTATTGTAAACTGAAAACCTTGAACCTACCAAATCCCGATCCGCCTGGAGCTGACCCGATGAACTCACCCACCGCCTATATTCCTGAGAGCGCAATGGCGATTGTCGCCCATCCCGACGATATCGAGTTTAGCTGCGCCGGCACGCTGGCGCGTTGGGCCCGGGCTGGGGCGCGCATCTCGTATGTACTCTGCACCAGCGGGGATGTCGGGATTGACGCTGAAGGGATGACTCGCCAACGGGCGATCGAAATTCGAGAAGCGGAGCAGAGCGAAGCCGCCCGCCTGGCAGGGGCCAGCGAGGTGGTCTTTCTGCGCGAGCCGGATGGCATGCTGGTGGCCACGCTCGAGCTGCGCAAGCGCCTGGTGCGCGAGATCCGCCGTTTTCGGCCGGAAGTTGTGATCACCGGTGACCCGACGATCGTTTGGGCGGGAAGCGATTATATCAACCACCCTGACCACCGGGCGGCCGCTACAGCAGCCCTGGATGCTGTCTTCCCGGCAGCTGGCCAGCCCAACTTGTTTGAAGAAATCGCCCTGGAAGGGTTCAAAGCCCATAAGCCGCGCAGGGTGTACGTCAGTACCTGGGGAAACGACGCTGAGGTGTTCGTCAATATCGAAGAGACGATAGAGGTTAAAATCGCGGCCTTGCGCGCCCATGCCAGCCAAATGAAAGACTGGGATCCAGCCGAATCGATCCGCAATTGGGCCGCTGAACGCGCCAAAGGCAAAGAAATGGCTTATGCGGAAGGCTTTCGGGTGGTCACCCTGGTGGATGACGAGACCTGGAAGAAGCTCACTGCCTCAGAATGAGAATTTGATGAATCCGGGC
>CAZAGA010000263.1:0-5254 GCA_964484335.1 uncultured Anaerolineaceae bacterium | reverse complement strand
TGTAGGTGGCAAAACGAAACAGCTTTCCCTGATGCCATAAACCAATAATAAAGCCACGAAAAGCGCTGCCCATCCAGGGGATCATGGCGATCGAGGCGGTCAAGCAGGTTCCAGGTTGCCCAAAATGATTGGTTTGAGCCCAAACCCAAGCAGATGGAAAGGATTGACCCCAATCTTTCTCGATATAGCCACGCCCGGCACTGAAATCAATGCCCTTTTGGTTGATATTCAGCGTACCCTGGATGGTATGATCAAAGCTCAAAACCCCATGGTAACATTCCATGCGCGGCACCCAGGCATACCAGCCCATGATCCCTGGAGACCACCATCTTACCGGCCAGCCCACGACCCCCTCGAATTGCAAGCTACCTGACACCGAGCCAAGTTCATCAGAAATATTTAAGTCAATCCGCTCGGAAGTGAAACGACTATCGCCAACCCGAATCTCGAATTTCCGTTCCGAAGCCCAAAAAGCATCAATTGGAAAGGAATGATAGGCTGAAGAGCCAGTGACGCCATCGAGAACCTGGATAAACGAATGCTGGCTTTCGCCCAGGATCACTCCAGGAATGATCGCATAGCGATGCTGTTCATCGGCACTGATCAGCTTGTAATACCAGCCTTCAAAGAAAGGCGGTTGCTTGCGATGACCATGATACATCCCTGGGTTTAAGATCGTCCGAGAAAAGAGGTTCATTCGAGCTCCTGATCAACGAATTTACAAACCAACACTTAACCGTTTAACCCCAGCGGTACGTTTAAGTTTTAGCTCCGGCGCGGATAAGATATCCCTGGCCACGCGCATTCCACCCAAAGCAACCGCAGCGGTAGATTGGCCGGGGAAAATACTATCTCCTACCATCCAAAGGCCTGGAGCAAGCCGGGGAGCCCAGGCAGTGAATAAACTGGTTTGGGGGAAGCCGCCAACCCAACCCAAATGCCGCTGGGTAAAGCGCTCAAAACTGAGCGGCGTACCGGGTAAAACCAGGTCGCTGGCCATCTGCAGGCCTGGCAAGGCTTGTTCGGCTGCGGCGAGCATCCGCCGGGCATAATCATGTTTCCGTTTTTCGTAAGCCTCACGATCCTGGTTATACAGATCCCACCAGGGGTTGAAGTCCGTGTGAGTGCTGATGGTTAATGCCCGCCGCCCATTCGGTGCCCGCTGGGTATCCCAGGCTGGGCTCAACGACAAAAAGACGCTATTTCCTTCGCCCAGCGGCTCCTGGACGACCACCTGGTGATGAAGCGGAAAATCAGGTGGAAGAACCACCTGGTCAATCCCGACGTACAGCATGAAGGCTCCCCAACCGCGCTCTGGCCGGGGCGGGAGCTGCTTTAACCTGGGAGGGGAGTGTTCGCCCGCCAGGCTGGCAATATTCCAGGGGGTCAGGTTGGCGACGACCAGGTCAGCCGGCAAGCTGCCGCCGCGCTTAAGCTCAACTGCAACCGGTCGATTACCTTCATAGACGACCTTGCTAGCTTCTTTACGATAGGCAATCTTTCCCCCATTGTCCCGGACCGCCTGCGCCAGCGTCTCGGCAATCGCCCCCATGCCCCCCTCCAGGTGGACGACGCCTCGACGGGGTAAATCGAGGGCAGAAGCGCCATAGAGTGCATTGGCATAGGCGCTGGTGGTTTGGGCGGATATTAACAACTGGGCGTCAATGAACTGGCGGAAGTCTGGCGACGCATCGCGCAGGTGAGCGCTGACGGGGCGGAAGGCATCCGCCAATAGTGAAGGGTCCAGACGGCGAAGGTCACCAAAGAGCCAACTCAACCCAGTTTTTCCCAGGTTGAACCACTGGTCTAGGCTTTGCGCTGGCCAGGGAGGGGATTGCAAAGCGAGCGCCCACAATGCATCGGCAGTTTTCTCCTGCCAATCGAAGAACGATCGGCCTGACTCGCCAAAGGCAGCCTGGTATTCCTGTTCGCGACGCGCATCGCCATACCGAATGACCGATTTTCCACCCGGCAGGTGGACCACCATGGACGGATCGGAAGAACGCGCGGGCCATGCGGATATTCCGACTGCCTTGGCCAGGCGATCCATCGGACCACCGGGATAGAAGCCGCCGGCAAGAGTCGCCCCAGCATCGAAACGATAGCCCTGGTGATAAAAAGTCCCTGCGCAGCCGCCTGGGTAGATATGCGACTCGATAACCTGGACATCGCAGCCCGCTTTGGCCAGCAAGGCGGCTGTGGTCAAACCACCAATCCCTGCGCCGATCACTACTACTTTTTTCATGAGGAACGACCGTTTAACCGGCGGCGGGTGATCCAACCACGATACCCAAACAAGATTGGCAGGTTTAGCCACATCAGTCGGCTGATCAGACCCCAAAACCAATGGGATGAAAATTCGAGTTGGATTTCATCCAACACTTCAGTCAACTGTGAGCTGACCGGTCTGAAGGAATGGCGGTGGCGCCAGGTCTTGAAGGGGCCTGATTGCTGGGTATCGGTGAAGCCATCCTGGCTAACATCGGAATGAACAGCCACCCAGCGCACTGGCAAAGGACCCAGCCAGATTGTGAAATCGGCTATCGAGCCTTCGGCAAGCGGCTCAAACCGATTGAGTTTTAAGAACATCACCGGCGGGGTTAGATCTTTCAAAACCCGGGAAGAGTTATGAAAGCCAGCTACTGCAGCAGGTGAGGCCGCAACCAGAGTTCGATGACGATACGTTTTTAGAGAGGACACGCACAACTCCTATATTGAACTAGAGCAAACACCTGACTGATTATTGGAATTATAGCAAATTCACTGCGAAATGTCAATATATTGTACAGATATTGTATATCTTAATTGGTTTTACAGACCCGGCTAGCCCACCCCAAAGAAGCACCTGTCTGCCGTGGTAGAATCGGGCCGTACGGAGAGAAATCGAACTCAAGGAGAAGTCCATGCCCGAAGCTGTCATTATCGATACCATTCGCACCCCGATCGGCGCGCTCGGCGGGAGCCTGTCCAGCATCCGCCCGGATGACCTGGCTGCCCTGGTGATCAAGACCATCCTCCAACGCAGCGGGATCAACCCGGCGGAAATCGAAGAAGTCTACTTTGGTTGCGCCAACCAGGCCGGCGAGGATAACCGGAACGTGGCCCGGATGGCAGTTTTGCTCTCCGGCTTGCCGGTCGAAATCCCAGCAGTAACTTTCAATCGCCTGTGTGCATCAGGACTGGCAGCGGTCAACCAGGCCGCACGTGCCATCCGCCTGGGCGAAGGAGATGTTTTCATTGCCGGGGGCGTGGAAAGCATGAGCCGGGCGCCTTATTCGCTCCCTAAAGCGGAAGCTGGCTTTCCCTTTGGCAACCTGACTGCCTGGGACACTGCCCTGGGATGGCGGTATCCGAATCCAGTAATCAAGGAACAATATGGGATCGACTCGATGGGAGAGACTGCCGAAAACCTGTCTGAACTGACCCAGATTTCGCGCCAGGAGCAGGACGCGTTTTCAGTCGCCAGCCACCAGCGGGCAATTACAGCCATCGATAGTGGAAAATTCGCTGAGGAAATCGTGCCGGTGCCGGTGCCGCAGCGGAAAGGCGACCCGCTGCTGGTTCAAACCGATGAACGGCCGCGCCGGGATACCACACTGGAATCGCTGGGACGACTAAAACCAGCTTTTCGCCCCAACGGCAGTGTAACAGCGGGAAATTCTTCTGGGCTGAACGATGGCGCAGCCGCGGTTTTGCTGACTAGCCTGGAAAAAGCCCGGCAGCTCGGGCTGCGCCCGCTGGCGCGGGTGGTCACCAGCGCGGCAGCTGGGGTGCCGCCGCGGATTATGGGGATCGGTCCAGTACCGGCCGTCCGGAAGGTTTTGCAACGCGCCAAGCTGGGGATCGATGACATTGGGCTGGTTGAGCTGAACGAAGCCTTTGCGATCCAATCCCTGGCGGTGATGAAAGAGTTGGGCCTGCGGCATGAGATCACCAACGTGAACGGGGGCGCGATCGCCCTGGGACACCCGCTGGGCTGCTCGGGGGCGCGGATATTAACCACCCTGTTCCACGAGATGCGCCGCCGGGCGAGTAACTCACCCCGCCCGTTTTACGGCCTGGCCACGCTGTGCGTGGGAGTCGGGCAGGGCGAAGCCACGTTACTCGAGTGGATCGGCGATTAATTCAAGCTACTCGCGCACCGCATTGAGAAAATCAGCCAGGCACCCATAAGCAGTGGTATGGGCGCCTGGATTTTCTTCAATGATCGATAAGCGACCCAGGACATCGGTCTCAAACTGCATCACGCTGGTGGTGCCTTCGGCGGCATACATCGGCGAAGTACGATCTACCAGCTCAGGCCGGACGGTGGCGCGGATCTGGTCGCCTTCGCGTACCGCACTGCAGATCAATTTATAACGTTTTCCCTGGCTGGCAGCTTCCGCAACCAATTGGGGGGTGATGGCACGAATCCCCTGTCGATCGACCTGCTGAGGTTTAAACGGTAAATTCATATTTACCGTGACCAGGGCGGCGACTTTCACCGCGGCGTCCCAACCATCGATATCACCGCTGGGGTCTGTCTCGGCAATGCCGATTTTCTGAGCATACGCGACGGCCTGGTCAAACGATTCGCCCTGCTCCATGCGAGTGAGGATTAGATTGGTGGTCGAATTCAGGACGCCCTGGAAACGCAGCAAGCGAGCCGCCGGCAAGGTCTCGCGGAAGAGGGAGAAGATCGGAGCGCCATCCATGACGGCTGACTCAAAATAAAATTTCACGCCATGGGCTCTGGCCAGGTCGGTCAAGGAGCGGTAGCCATGGACAACCGGACCTTTGTTGGCGGTCACGACATGCATCCCTTGGGTTAGCGCCTGCTCGATATAACTGACGGCCGGCTGGCCATCGACATAACTGACCGGCGTATTTTCAAACAAGACATCCGCAGAGCAGCGGCGAATGAAATCAACGCTGTTGGTGGGCAATGGTTGGGTGGAAAGCGGGCTCAACGAGCCAGACTGGCCTTCTTCCAGGAGGGCGAGGGCTTTTTCGAGATCGATTCCCTGGGGATCGATGGCGGTGCCATGACGGCCGGTGGCAATCCCGGTCACAGAAAATGCCAGGTCATATTGCTCTTCTAATTCAATCCGTTTTGTCAAGAGCAAGCGGGCGAGAGCTTTGCCAACGTTTCCAAAACCTAAGAATGCCAAGCGATAGTTTTTCATTTTTTCTCCTGAAACAAAGCGGTGTGACAGCTAAATTTGCGGCCAGGGGAACGGGCGCCGGTCTGGATCGGGGGCGGGGAATTCCGGCT
>CAZAGA010000262.1:0-5263 GCA_964484335.1 uncultured Anaerolineaceae bacterium | reverse complement strand
GCCTGATGCTAATGACCGAGACGCTCTACACCTGGCGCAAGCGCAGCCGCAAGGCACGCCTGGGACGGATGGCGCAGTGGCTGAACTTCCATATTTTCACCGGGATCGTCGGCCCGTATATGGTCCTGCTGCACAGCGCCTGGCGCTTCCAGGGCCTGGCCGGGGTGACCCTATTGCTGACGGCGATTATTGTGCTGAGCGGCTTTATCGGGCGCTATATTTATACCGCCGTGCCACGGGGCGCAGAGGGGATCGAAATCGAGGCCGCTGAGCTGGAGCTGGCGATCGTCGAGGGCCGGCGAGCCTTGGAGCGCTGGGCGCAGGATCATCCCCTGCCCGCCGGAGCGCTGGATGGCGCGATGGTGAGCGAGGTGGAGGGCTTTTCAGCCGAGGACACGGCGGGCAGCGGACTAGTGCTGCTGCGCGGCTGGCGGGAATGGCAGGCGCGCCGGAAACGACAGGCAGCTTTACGCAAGGCGATCCGAAAGGGCGGCGATTCTACTATGCGCAATGCGTTGAAAGAGCTGGATGGGCTGGCCCGCCGCCAGCATACCCTCCAGCGCCAACTGGCCTCGCTGGCAACCGCCCGCCGCCTGCTGGCCGCCTGGCATGCCGTGCACATCCCAATCGGGATGGCCCTGTTCACCGCTGCGACGATCCACATCCTGGCGACGTTGTATTTCGTCACACTCGAGAGATTGCTGCATTAGGTTTATCTTAAACAAAGACCAGGGCGGCTCCACCGCCCTGGTCTTTGTTTAAGAATTAACCTGGACAGGTTATGTCCGTATCTGGGGGACGATTCTGGCGTCTTAATCCATAGAATGAACGAAACGCAGTTGCTGGAGCGCGCCCGCCAGTTCGACGAAGAGGCATTGGGCCTGATTTATGACCAGCTCAGCCCGGCGCTCTACGCCTACGCCTTCCGCCTGCTGGGCGACGTACAACAAGCCGAGGAATGCGTCAGCGAGACATTTTACCGGCTGCTCAAGGCGCTGCAGGCTGGCAATGGGCCGCAGAGCTTCCTGAAAGCCTTTCTGTATCGCACCGCCCACAACTGGATCGTCGACCAGTACCGGCGCAACCCGCGCACCCCCGAGCCGCTGGACGAGGAAATGGCTGAGCAGCGCCCCGGCCCAGAGCAGCAGGCCAGCCTGGCCCTCGAGCAAGCCGAAGTGCGTACCGCCCTGGGCCTGCTGACGCCCGACCAGCGCCAGGTGATCGTGCTGAAATATTACCAGGGCCTGGAAAACGAACAAATCGCTGCCGCAGTGAACAAGCCGGTCGGCGCAGTGAAATCCCTCCAGCAACGCGGCCTGGCAGCCCTGCGCCGCGCGCTAGGGAAAAAAACGAGGTCTGATTATGAAAATTCAACGCTCTTGGATCGATCCATTTCTTAAAGCAAAGCTGGAATGCCTGCGAGCGGTCCCGCCGCGCGACCCAGCGGCGGCCGCGCAAGGCCGGGCGGCTTTCCTGGAACAAAGCCGGAATCTCAAACCGGCCGTATCTCCAGCGCCGGTCGTTCGTCCTATTGATTGGAAGACCCAATTCAAACAATGGTTGCAAAGAAAGGAACATAAACCGATGATGACCTCGCTAATTTCAATTTTTGTCGTGTTGGGACTGCTGTTGGGCGGCGGCGGTGTGACCGCAGCGGCCGCGCAAGATAGCCTGCCGGACCAGGCGCTCTACCAGATCAAGCTGTGGACTGAAAACCTGCGCTTACGCCTGGCAGATGACGCCGGCGACCAATTCAACCTGCAGCTCCAATTTGCCGAGCAGCGCATGCTCGAGGCCCAGGCGATGGCCCAGAATGGTAAACCTGTGCCAGAGAGTCTGCCCGCCCGGCTGCAAAGCCACCTGGACGCCTGCCTGGCACTGGCAGCCACAGCCGAGGCCAGCGAAACCCAACCCCTGCTCGATCAACTGCGCACCCGGCTGCAGACCCATGACCGGGATATGGACCGAACGAAGTTGGGCGATGGGAAGAACGACGACCCGCTGCTGGCCCAGGTGCGCCAAATGATCCAGGAGCGGCTGCGCCTAGTGGAGGACGGCCTGGCTGACCCACAAAGCTTCCGCTCTGAATACCAGTACCGACACCAGAACCAGCTCCTGCCAACCGTTGAAGGCACGCCGGTTGGCATGCCATTCGAGTACCAGTACCCGCACCAGAATCAGAACAGGGTTGGAACTGGCACGCCAGCTGCCACCCCTGGGGCGAACTACCCTGGCAATGGCAACTCCTACGGACCCGGCCAACCCGGTTACGGTGACGGCGAGTGCGAGACCTGCACGCCCGAGCTGGACGGTAATTCGTACGGCCCCGGCCCGCAGCAGCCGACCGAGACTCCAATGAAAGATGGCGAGGGCAAGTCGACCGGCCCCGGACCCGAGCCGACCGAGCCCCCGGCTCCGCCCGAACCATCCGGCGAGCCGAACCCCGATCCGGGTAACTCGGGCGGCGGCTCTGGAAAACCTTAAACCGATGAAAAAATAAAAGTGGGCGGCGAGCCGCCCACTTTTATTTATTCATAGGAAACCAGGAAAAACTTCACGAATTCTTCACAGCGGGGCGATAAACTAGTGCCAATCACAGCAAGGACCGAGGTTGGTCAATAACTTTGAAAACATCCGCTTGGAGGAACCCATGAAAAATAAAATCACCCTTAGTTTGATCCTGGTCGCTATCCTGGCACTGAACGGCCTGACCGCGCTCGATGCGGCGGCGGCACCGGGCAACCCGAACCCACCGGCTTATGGCCTGGCGGTCGCCGGGGGGACGCTGAGCGCTGAAGAAAGCGCTGCGCTGGCCTTTATGTATGAAGAAGAAAAGCTGGCGCGCGACGTCTACCAGGGGCTGTATGCCCAGTGGAAGCTGATGCTGTTCCAGAACATCGCCGCCAGTGAGCAAACCCACCTGAATGCCGTGAAAACCCTGCTGGTACGCTACGGACAGGCCATCCCGGCTGATACCGCCGGGTCTTTTTCCAACCCCGACCTGCAGGCGCTCTACAATACACTGATCGGGCGGGGGAAGCAGTCGCTGGTCGAGGCTCTGAAGGTTGGCGGAGCGATCGAAGAGATCGACATCCTGGACTTGCAGAAACGACTGGCTCAGACCGACCAGGCTGACATCCAGCAGGTGTTCACCAGCCTGCTGCGTGGCTCAGAAAACCACCTGCGAGCCTTTGCCCGCACACTGGAAATCCAAAGCGGTGAAAGCTACCTGCCGCAGTACCTGAGCGCCGAAGCGTACCAGGCGATTTTGAGCGGCGCCAGCGGACGGTACGGCACGAACGGCGTCGGCGGTTACGGACGCAACAGCAACCGGGGCGGTTACGGGCGCGCCGGACAACCCTGACCTTCAGGCAGCGATTTGAAAAAGCGGCTCTGCCGCTTTTTCAAATCCTTCCAGACAAGAGCATTCAATGAACCTGAAAAAATCGATCCAACGAACCTTCAAGCGACGGGTCTGGTTGCGCACCCTGGTGCAAATATTCTTCTTTGTTTTAATCGCTCTGATCGCGGTCAACCACACCCTGGCCGAAAGCGGCCAGGGCATTCCGCTGCTATCGAGCGCTTCGCTACACTCGCTTTGCCCATTTGGCGGGGTAGTGTCGATCTACAAATACGCCACCACCGGGACCTTCGTCCAAAAAATCCACGATAGCTCGTTCATCCTGATGATCCTGGGCTTCTTGCTGGCGGTGCTGTTTGGGCCGGTCTTCTGCGGCTGGGTCTGCCCTTTGGGGTCGATCCAGGAATGGTTCGGCGGGTTGGGGCGCAAGCTGGTCGGCAAGAAGCGCTATAACCGCTTCATCCCGGCCAGGTACGATCGCTGGCTGCGCTACCTGCGCTACGCTGTGCTGGCCTGGGTGCTCTACATGACCGCGGTGACCGGCAAATTGATCTTCGCCGAGTACGACCCGTACTTCGCCCTGTTCAACTTCTGGACCAGCGAAGTGGCCGGGCTCGGCCTGGCCGTGCTGGGGGTCACCTTGCTCGGCGCGCTGTTCGTCGAGCGGCCGTGGTGCAAGTACGCCTGCCCGTACGGGGCCGTGCTCGGGCTGAGCAACCTGTTCCGGGTCTTCAAAATCCGGCGGGTGGCGGCGACCTGCAAGCTGGACGGGGCTTGCGATATCTACTGCCCGATGAACATCCCGGTCAGCTCGCTGAAGATCGTGCGCGATCACCAGTGCATTAGCTGCCTGGAGTGCACATCGGAAGCGCGTTGCCCGGCGGCCGGGACGGTCGAATTCGTGGCGGGAGGCAAATAAAGCGATGAAACTGACTGCGAAACCTTTAGCAATCATCATCTTTGTCGTGCTCTTCGGCGGGATCAGCTTCACCACGGCGATGGGCTGGTGGCAGACCAAGAATAGCAAGCAGCCGGCCCGTTATGGGGAGGGACGAGCGGCAGGCGAATACAACCCGGCCGATATCCGCGGCTCGTACACGTTCGGTGATGTCGCCAGCCTGTTCGAGATACCGCTGGAGGAGCTGGGACAGGCCTTCCGGGTCCCGGCGGGGACCGACCTGGCGGGGTACGGCGTGAAATCGATCGAAGCGCAATTTGCCAGCGCCCCGGTCGAGATCGGCACCGGCTCGCTGCGCCTGTTCGTGGCGTTTTACAAGGGTCTACCCTACACCCCGGCGGAAGAGTACCTGCCGGCCGAGGCGGTGGCGATCCTGAAAGAGAAAGCGCCGTTGACCCCGGAGCAGATCGAATACCTGGCGGCGCACACCCTGGCGGTCGAAGCAAATACCCTGCCCAACCCCGCCGTGGGAGTCACCCCAGCGGCAGTGGGTGGGAACGCCCAGGGGGAGCCAGCGGGCCAGGGGCAGAACCGGACAGAGGGCGCGCCGGTTGAGGGGGAACATGTCCTTCCCGACCGGACAATCACGGGGCAGACAACTTTCCAGCAATTACTGGACTGGGGGGTGACTGTGGAGCAGATCGAGGCGGTGCTGGGCGCAAAGTTGCCCGACCCGGCGACGGTGATCCGGGCCTACTTCCAGGGCAGCGGCGGTGAGTTTGGGATCCAGAAGGTCAAGCTGCAAGAGTTGGTGGACGCGGCGCAGTGACCCTCATCCCTAGTTACTCCCCTCGTGCGCCTCCTTCAACTTTGCAATCTCGAATTTCTTCATCGCCAGGAAGGCCTGGGTCACCCGAGCGGTGCGCGCCGGGTCATCGCCCGCTATCAACTCGCCCAGGATGGCCGGGACGATCTGCCAGGACAGGCCGAAGCGGTCCTTGAGC
>CAZAGA010000261.1:0-5287 GCA_964484335.1 uncultured Anaerolineaceae bacterium | reverse complement strand
CTGGAAGTGATCCTGGACCTGGGCCGCCTGCCGACGGCGCGCTACGTGGAGCGGGAGGCCGTCCTGAGCAAGAACGAAGTCACTCCCCTGGATATCGAGTTTGTGGTGCGGCGGATTGGCGAATTTGACGCCGATAACCGGGCGGGCCTGGAGCGGACCTTACACCGCATCTCAGCGATTCGCAACCGGCGCGGGCATATTGTTGGCCTGACCTGCCGGGTGGGGCGGGCAGTGTATGGGACGACGGATATTATCAAGGACCTGATTGAAAGCGGTAAGAGCCTGCTGATCCTGGGGCGGCCAGGGGTAGGCAAGACGACGATGCTGCGCGAGGCAGCGCGCATCCTGGCCGAGAGCAAACGGGTGATTATTGTCGATACTTCGAATGAAATTGGCGGCGATGGAGATGTGCCGCACCCGGCGGTTGGCAGGGCGCGGCGGATGCAGGTCTCGGCGCCGTCATTGCAGCATGAGGTGATGATCGAGGCGGTCGAGAACCATAATCCTGAGGCGATCGTAATCGATGAGATTGGTCGCGAGCTGGAAGCAGCGGCGGCGCGAACGATTGCCGAGCGCGGGGTGCAGTTAATCGGGACAGCGCATGGCAACAGCCTGGAAAACCTGCTACTCAACCCGACCCTGTCGGACCTGGTCGGTGGGATTGAGTCGGTCACGTTGTCGGATGAGGAAGCCCGCCGGCGCAACACCCAGAAGACGGTGCTGGAGCGGCGCGCACCGCCGACTTTTGATGTGCTGATCGAAATTCAGAACCGTGACCGGATGGCGGTGCACCCGGATATGTCCCAGGCGGTGGACCAGATGCTGCGCGGCTTTCCGCTGCCGCCGGAGATTCGCAGCCGGTTGGACAACGGTGAAATCCGGATCGAGCGACCGCCGGCCCCAGTCCCTGGACGCCCGGGACCTGGGACTGGCCAGGGCTACCGTCGCCCGGCGAATGAGATGCCATTTGAGCGTGGGCGGTCGGGCGCTTATAGCGGTCAACTGGCCCCGGCAGGGGAGGAGCGGGGCAACGGTGGGCAGGTTTATGAGACCGAGGCGCCGCCGCGCGAGCACCGCTCACTGCCTCCAGTGCGGGTTTACCCGTATGGGGTGGCGCGCAACCGGCTGTCGCAAGCCGCCAAGCGTTTGGGCGTGCCGGCGATCCTGGTCAGCGACGCCGGCGAGGCCGAGGCGCTGGTCACGCTGCGTGCCTATTACCGCAAGCGCCAGCGTCCAATTATGGATGCTGAAAACCGGAACGTGCCAATTTATGTCTTGCGGGCCAATACGATCAACCAGATGCAGCAGTTCCTGAGCGACCTGTTTAACCTGAGCGTTGATGCGAGCGGCGAAGGTGGGCTGGAACCGGTGATCCAGGAGACCCAGGCTGCGATCCAGGCAGTGATGAATGGCGAGCGCTGGGTTGAGCTGCAGCCGGCAGTTTCATCAGTGCGGCGACTGCAGCACCAGATGGCGCGCGAGGCGAACCTGTTTTCGCACTCCTACGGCAAAGAGCCACGGCGGCGGGTGCGAATTTTTCGAGAGTAAGCGGGCGAGGGCAGATGTTTATTACGCTGGAGGGATCCGAAGGGACTGGAAAATCGACCCAGGCCGCCCGCCTGGCGGCGTACCTGATCCAGGCTGGCTATCCAGCGCTGTTAACCCGCGAGCCAGGCGGGACGCCGATCAGCGAGCAAATCCGGGCAGTGATCTCGGATTTGAAAAACACCGATATGCAGAAAAGGACCGAGATCCTGCTTTTCCAGGCCTCCCGGGCGCAACTGGTAGAGCAGGTAATCCGGCCGCACCTGGCGCAGGGTGGGCTGGTGGTTTGCGATCGCTATGCCGATTCGACCCTGGCTTACCAGGGCTATGGATACCAGTTATTTGACCTGGAGACGCTGCGCCCGCTGATCCAGTTTGCCACCGGCGGCCTGACTCCCGACTTGACCTTACTGTTGGATCTGGAAGTTGAGGAAGGCTTGCGCCGGCGGGCCAAAGGGGGCGAATGGAACCGACTGGATGCGTATGAATTGGGTTTTTACCAGCGAGTGCGTCAGGGTTACCTGGAAATGGCTCGCAGCGAGGCGCAGCGCTGGGTGGTGGTGGATGCCACACCAGGGTTGGATGAAGTCGAACAGGCCCTTAGGAAGATCGTATTGGAACGATTGGCAGGCTAAGCGAATTTAGAATTCGTCGTCGCCGCCCGGCAATCCTCCGGCTTCGCCCAGATCGGGGAGGTCTTTTTCAATGTCTTCCGGTTTTTGGCCGGCTTCCAGGCGACCAACCACCTCATCGAATTCTGGGGGCATTTCTTCACCCGCCTCGCGGCTCATCCGGCGCATCATCCGGCCCAGGGCGCGCGGGTCGTCTTCCATTCCTTCCAGTGCAGCGGGGTCAGCGAGGCTGTCCAGGCGGCTTTCTTCGGAGCGAGCGATCCGGACTCGCCCGATCCGCCGGACGACGTTGGCGCTCTGGCAATGCGGGCAGGCGACCGGCAGTGTGCCATATTCGCTGTAGGTCATGAAAATTTCAAAGCGTTTCTGGCAATCGATGCACCGGTAAGGATAGTTTGGCATTTGGCTACCTCCATGTTCTTTTCAATCATTTGAAATTATAATCAAGCAATTGTCAGAATGTAAGCCTACCCAAGAGAGAGGTGTTATGCTCGAAGCCAACCCTTACGATTTGTATCACCCGATGCCGTTGCTGGTTGTGATCTCCGGTCCATCCGGGGTTGGTAAAGATGCTGTCCTGAACAAGTTAAGGGAAAAGGATGTATCTTTTCACTTTGTGGTGACGGCGACCGACCGGCCGCGGCGTGCAGGCGAGCGAGAAGGGGTTGACTATATTTTTGTCACCACTGCAGAATTTAAGCGAATGATTGCTGAAGACGAGCTACTAGAATACGCGAATGTATACGGCGACTACAAGGGGATTCCCAAGCAGCAGGTGCGTGAGGCGATTGATTCGGGAAAAGATGTGGTTTTAAGAATTGATGTCCAGGGGGCGGCGACTATTCGGAAGTTATGTCCCGAGGTGGTGACGATATTTTTGATTGTGCGCGATGAAAATGAGTTGGTATATCGCTTGAAAACCCGCAAGAGCGAATCGATGGATAAGATCCAGCAGCGGATCGAAACGGCCCGCAATGAATTGCGCCGGGTGGGCGAGTTTGATTATGTAGTGGAGAATCCGGATAACAAACTGGATGAGACGGTGGAGATTATTGAGGCGATTATTAAGGCTGAACACCACCGGGTGGAGCATCGCAAGGTTAACCTATGAACCAGAATCCAGGCACAGTCTTCCCGACGCCAGTTCAACCCAGGCAAGAAAAACCGCTGGTAACCTACAGCTTGCTTGGGGTGACGATTGCCGTCTTCCTGCTTCAGTTGGGCACACGATATTTTGGTGGATATGACTTGCCAGCAATCTACGGCGCCAAGATTAACGAACTGATCGAAATCGGCCAAATCTGGCGGTTGTTCACTCCAATGCTGCTGCATTCGACTTCTTTTTTGATGCATATTGTTTTTAATATGTATGCGCTCTATTCATTTGGGCCGGGGCTGGAGCACACTTACGGTCACAGCCGGTTCCTGATGCTCTACCTGCTGGCTGGGTTCAGTGGGAATGTGCTGTCGTTTATGTTTTCAGCCAATCCTTCGTTGGGCGCCTCGACAGCGGTCTTCGGTTTGGTTGGTGCGGAGGCGGTATTCCTATATCAGAACCGTAAATTACTGGGGGGCCGGGCGCAGGGGGCGCTGATGAATTTGCTGCTGATCGTGGTGCTCAACTTATTCCTGGGTTTTTCTTCGGGCTTTACGGACAACTGGGGGCACATCGGCGGGCTGGTTGGCGGCGTGTTGTATGCCTGGTTTGGCGGTCCGTTGTTAGATTTGCAAGGCTTGTGGGGTGGATTTCAACTGGCAGTAGTGGACCGGCGGAAGGGTTGGTATCCTTACGCGGTGGCGCTGGTGATTTTTGCCTTGTTTGCGATCCTGGCTGGGATCACGATTTTTCAGCGGGCCAGGGCCTAGACGAAGCGCGGCGGGCGTTTTTCAAAGAACGCCTGCACGCCTTCGGCGTGTTCGGGACTGGGGCTGGCGATTTCCTGTAAGTGGGCTTCATAATCTAGGACCAATTCAAGGTTGCCCAGGACGGCCTGGTTGAAGGCGCGCTTGGCCAGGGCTAGCGCGCCGATCGGACCGTGTGCCAGTCCGGCAGCCAGGTTGCTGGCGATGGTGGATAGCTCAGCGGTGGGGACGACCCGGTTGACTAATCCCCAGGCGAGGGCTTGATCGGCGGTGATGGGGGCGTTGCTGAAGGCGTATTCGGTTGCCCGGCCAATCCCGATCAGGGCGGGCAGGAGGAGCGAGACGCCCGAGTCGGGCGCCAGGCCGATCCCGGCAAAGCCGACCACAAAACGGGCGCTATCGGCGGCGATGCGCAGGTCGCAGGCCAGGGTCAGGCCGAGGGCCGCCCCGGAGACTGGTCCATTGAGGGCAGCCAGGACGGGCTTTTCCAGGCGGCGAAGCTGGAGGATCAGCGGGTTGTAGGTGCGCAGCAGGTGTGCGCGGTAACCCTTCTGTCCGGTTGTAAAGCTATTCAAATCCTGCCCGGCGCTGAAAACCGACCCGACCCCGCTAAGCAAGACACAGCGGATTTGGGGATCGCGTTCAGCCACTTTCAGGGCTTCCTGCAAGGCAGCGATCAACTCAAAGTTCAGTGCATTGACCGGGGGCCGGTTGAGGGTCAGCTTTAAGACCAGATCGCTGGTTTCACTGAGAAGGATAGGGTGATTGGGCATGGCAGGCTCTCCGGATGGTTGGTGGAGATATGAAAGGTGGGAGTGCGCGGCACTCCCACCTTTGGATGATATTTACGGGAAAACTTTACTCTTGTGGACCAAGATCATCGTCCAGGTCGTCCGATTGGTCATCGTCGTAGCCAAATTCGACTTCGACTTCATCATTACTCATGCGTAGCCAGAGAAGGAGCATATGCCCTTCGTCCACTTCGACCGTTCGGGCGGCAACGATCAGGGCTTGCTGTTCCAGTCCATCTGAAGAGCGGTATTCCAGGTAAATGTCTTTGTTGGATCGCCAGGCACGGTGGCAGCGCTCGACCAGGGCCGGGCCGTTGAAAGTGCGCAGGCGGGTGATGACAACATCTGCCAGCGAGGAGCTCTCGAGCAGACCAGTGACCCAGCCATCGTTCACAGCCTCGAACGTTGGCGGTGGGCCTTCGATAATGGTAATTTTCTCGTCCATATACCTGTACT
>CAZAGA010000260.1:0-5294 GCA_964484335.1 uncultured Anaerolineaceae bacterium | reverse complement strand
AAGGCCTGCTCCTTGACCAGTTCCTCGCCGGACTTGGCGGCGTACAGCTCGAGCGATTCCAGGAAGGGCGCGTCGTATTCCTGGTAGCCGAAGGACTCGGAGACCTGGCGCGCCGTATTATATAGAAAGGTGCGTAGCGCCATTTCTTCGGGGTAGAAGTCGCGCGTCCCTTTCAAGGATTGGATAAGTGGCTTATTCATGCGACTATGTTCATAGAAAATGCGATTTGGTTCAACGTAAACTCTTGTTCAATCCATCGATCAGCGCTTGTTTCTCTGATGCGCTCAGGCGGGCTTCGGGGTGCATGATCAGGTAATTCGGCATTGGCATCGCGCCTTCCAGGATCACCTCAGCAATCTCGTCCAACTCGCGGGCGCGGCTATTGCCCCACTCCGAGAAATTGAGCGTCTGGCGGCCTTCATCGACGTGTTGCTGGGTCAGCCATGAGACCGGGGCGACGTTGGTGTACCATGGCCAGGCGGTTTCGTTGCTGTGACAGTCAAAACACGCCCGTTGGGCCAGGGCGCGCGTGGCCGGGCTATCCCAGGCCGGCTCCTGGACCACCGGCGGGTTGGTATGCGCCCGCCCATAGGGCACAAGCTGGATCAGTACGAACAGGGCGACTATCGCCAGAATTCCATAGCGCAGGATTTTCTTAAACATGGTGGAGTTCCTTTGTGTTTTTAGACGTTCGGATAGAGCTAAGCAAGAAATTTTACCACGTGCATTATAAAATTATTAGGCTTAAGGTCGGTGCGCTTGTAGCAATCGATGGAGAAATGGTTGCAGGTTTTATTCTATTTTAGATCAGCAGAATAGAGCAGCCAACGAATGCAAGATTTTACGTTTGCATGCGCTCCCACATCTCTATAAGGGCGCGGCGTTCAGGATGGTTTTCGAGGAAGGCTTGGCGCCGCTCTCGTGAACCCATCGTATCAGCCACCTTCATGATTTCCTGGTGGGCGATCTCTACCACAGCACGATAGTTTTCCTGATCACCCAGGGCGTCGAATGTGTCAGCGCAGCCGCGATACACAAATATTGGATCCCTCATCCCCGACCAACCATGTTCTCTAAGGTGATCCCAAGCCCGGTGAACTAAGTATTGCGCCTCGTCTAACTGACCCTGGGCGAGGGCGCAGAAAGCCAAGCCTGCCTCAAATGTTTTGACCATGGGGAACAACTCAAATTTCGAGACGAACTCCAGCCCTTCGTTGAAACGCCTGGCCGCACCTGGGGCATCGTCCATCGCCAGCAGTACTTCTCCCAAAATAAGAAGACAACTCATGATCCCTGTGGTATCGCGGGATGGTAAGATATTCTGGTGGGCTTCTTCGGCGAACTGGCGCGCTTTGCGTAGGTCACCCGTGTCCTTGTAAATCTGCGCGAGGGCTATAAAAGAATACGCCAGCATCTGGCGGGCGCCAAAAGCCTGCTCAATAGCGATCGCCTGCTCGAGCAGGAGGCGGGCTTGCTTATATAAACCTCCATTAATGTAAGCGGCCCCTAAGTTAAAAATACCCCTAGCTTCTCGGATGCGGTTGCCCAGCCGGTGGTCCAGCTCGATCTGTTCAAGCTGAAATGCATCAGACCTGCCCAAATCACCCAAGGCCCAATAAAAATAAGCTACCCGGAATAAAACAAAAGCCAGCACATTTTCATCACCCAGACTGCGAGCAAGGCGCAGGGCTTCTTCGATTTGCTCAAGTTTAGCGGATTTATCACTCTCAAAATTACCCAATAACGCAGTTAATGCGAGGGCTTTGGCCTGGATGGCTTCATTCCCGCAGCGCCGGGCAGCAGCGAGCGATTCCCGGCAGGCCTGGACGCTGAGAGGCTCATCATCCGTACGCACGCCATAGATCGCCTGGCGGAGGCAGGCCTCAGCCAGGTATTGATCATCGTCGATGACCCGCGCTAGTTCAACTAGAGCAGTAGTGCCTGCCTTCCAGGGTTCGGCATCGCCACCGATGGCAAGCGCTTCCTCCTGTCCCAGCAACGCCTGCCAGCGCCGTGCATGGTCGACCGGTGGGAGCAGCTCGAGCGCCCGGCTGAAAAATGCCGCTGCCTCGCCTGGCGCTCCCTGGCTCATGGCGCGCTTGCCAGCGCGCAGGCACCAGTTTGCAGAAGTGTTTAGCTCCCCGGCTCGCTCGTAATGCCTTCCCAGAAGCCCGGAAAACTCATCCAGCCGGCTCGCCTGGCGGGCCTGCCCCTCCAGCCAGCCGGCTGCCGCCCTGTGCAGCGCCGCACGCTCGCGCTTCAAAATGCTCTCATAGGTCACTTCCTGCAGCAGGTTTTGGTGGAAGCTCCATTCGGTATCGCCCGGGAAGGTCGACTCGGTCTGCAGTTCCACCAAACCGCGCGACTGCAGGCGTTCCAGCATCTCCGCACCGGCAGAGACCCCCAAGGCTTCTAAGCCGCCCGCCCAGAAACGCCTACCGAAGATCGACCCGCGCTGTAGAGCGGCGCGCTCGACCTGAGATAACGAGTCTAGGCGGGTCAATAGCAGGTGCTGCAAGGTAATCGGCAGGGGCTGCTCCTTCAATCTATCCAAGGAGAAACGCCACTGTTCGCCATGCGTATCCAGGATGCCGTGGTCGATGAACCAGTTTACGAGTTCCTCGGCATAATAAGGTACCCCTTCCGAGCGTTCCACTAATAGATGGACAATCTGCTTCGGGATCTCTGCAACGCGCTGTAATAATTCCTTCACCAGCTCGTACATCGCTTTGTTGGACAGCGGCGCTAATTGGATCAGCCGGCCACATTTTTCATTACCTGCACTGAGCAAGGTATTTTGCTTCGCTATCCCTTTAGCGATCTCAGCTGGTGAAGAGTCCTTGAAGAGCTCGACCAGCTGCTCAGGTGGGCGCCATTCTAGGCGTGCCGCCCCCAGGATGAGCACGCCGTTCGGGTGCCTGTTTGAAATGTAATCGGGTAATTCTCCAGAAGTACGCCCGGTTTCATCCGATAGAAATACCTCCACCAGGTACTCCCAGGAAGGATCATCAACCCACTGCAAGTCTTCTAGCAGCACAACCACCGGATATTCCTGGCGGAGAATATTGATCAACTCGTGGCTGACCACAAGAGCCCGCGCTTTCACCTGCGCTGGATCGTTGCGCATTCCTTTGACATAGGGACTGCCATCGAAAGACAAACCCACCAGTAATCCCAGGGCACGTGCGGCTTCCTGCCAATCGTCCTGGTGATAATACTCCTCAAAGCGTTGCACCCACCTCGCTTCCATCTGTCCGCGCGTTTCGTCTTCGGGGATCTGGAAACGGTCGAACCACATGCGCCGCACCAGGGCAAACGGCTGGTTGGAGTCATCCGGAAAAGCACGGGCGCGCAGCAACCGGCTGGTTTCTGGACGCAGGTCGATCCAATCGGCCAGGTCCATCATCAGGCGGCTTTTGCCCACTCCGGGCTCACTCAATAATTGCGTCCAGACTATTTGGTGACTTTCATAAGCTTGGAGGTAGGTAGCTTGCAGCGCCCCGGTTTCTGCCTCGCGCCCGATCGTGTGGGTCTCAATCCCCGCCACACCGCGGGTGACTCTGCGGAAGGGCTGCGGCTTGGCTCGCCGCACCAGGTAGGTCTGTAGGGGAACACTCTTGCCTTTCACAGTTAACGGTGGCTGGGGGGTCAAGTCGAATACCCCCCGCACGTAGCGGTAGGTGTCATGGGAGATCAAAACCCCGCCCGGAGGCGCGGCCGCTTGAAGGCGCGCGGCCAGATTCATCGTATCACCGCAGGCGGTAAACTCTTTGTGTGTGGCTACGCCTAGCTCGCCCACCACCACCAGTCCGGTGTGGACGCCAGAACGCAGCGGCAACTTCTGTGCGTCAAACAGGTTTGCAACTGCCGCCTGTCCATCCAGGGCAGCTCGGATGGCATTTTCCGGATCGTGCTCGCTGGCTTGCCTGGCCCCGAAGAATGCCAGCAATCCATCGCCCAGGTACTGAGCGATGGCGCCATGGTGCGTGACGATCGCCTCTCCCAGCGCGGCCTGGAACCTCGCCACCACCTGGCGCCACTCCTCGGGGTCCAGCTTTTCGGCCATGCTTGTCGATCCGACGATGTCGGTGAATAGGACAGTGACCAGGCGGCGCTCTTCAGATGTGGTTGATTGCACAATGGCCTGCTCTTCCAGGCTCGATAGCTGATGTCGCAGAGCAGCCAACGCAGGTTCGACGATTGCATCCCCCAGTTTGGTGCGCTGCGCTTCTAGCCCGGCGATCGAGCAGCGTAATTTATTCATTTGATCCTGTATCGGTTCAACCATACCCCTCCTGTCCAAGCCAGACGTTACAAAACCATTGAGTAGAAATCCGGTAATCAGGGGAGACGAAAGGGGGAGGCAGCTGCAAATGCAGCCAAAGGAAGCGAAGCTGAGGTTGAGGAAGCCCGGGCGTCACCCCAAGGAAGGATGAGCTCTATTTGGTCTATTAATATTATACATCGAGACAAGTATAGTTTGACAGAGAAAGACCTCTTAATCAGCCCTGTGATACAGCCCTGGTAGGTTGAGTTGCCGAGATCTCCGAAAATGCAGAAATTTGTGTGTATTGGGACAATCGTCTGACAGCCAGTAAAAAATATATTACAAAAGGCTGCCTGGATAGACCAGCTTGACAACTCCTCCAATCCTTGAGTTTAAAAAATAATCATCTGTGTCTGTGGCTCGCCGAGGTATTCAGCGCCGTGGTCGGTGACCAGCACATCCTCTTCCAGACCGATGTAGCCATAGCCGGGCACGGCTAACCCCGGCTCGACGGTGTAGACTTGCCCGGCTTCGAGCGGGTAGTCGGGCGTGGCGCCGTACTTCTCCCAGTGCGGGCCGAGGATTCCGGCGCCATCATGCGCCAGGCGGCCAAGCTGGTGACCGGTGGCGTACTTGTACTCCGGGTAGACCGCTGCAGTGACGACGGACCTGGCAGCCTGGTCGACAGCATGGCCGGTGTTCCCCGGGCGCATCGCCTGGACGGCGGCTTCGACTGAGCGCACGATCGTCTCGAAGCCACGCTGGACCTCTTTGGGCGGCTGGGATTCGCCCGGACGAGCGAGATACGCTACGCGTTGAATGTCCGAGCAATATTCGTCCTGAAGCACGCCAAAGTCGATGTGCAGGATCTGGCCGGGTTGCAGGCTGATCTGGCTTGGGCCGACGTGGCCGACCGGCGACTCGGGCCCGGCGTTGACCGTCGGGCAATGCTCCCAGCCCCAGGCCGGGCCGACCCCGAATTGGCTGAGCTGGTTGTGCATGAAGTCGCTGATCTGTCCCTCGCTCA
>CAZAGA010000259.1:2706-5309 GCA_964484335.1 uncultured Anaerolineaceae bacterium | reverse complement strand
ACTGGGGGTCTTGCCGTCCGCCGAGGATTAACTCGTGCCCGCTGGCTGCCATCGGCTGGACCAGGATGCCATCGATCGCCGCGTCCGGGTAGGCGTGGCGCAGGCGCTCCAGCATTTGCTCCACGACCGACCGGACTTCTCCGGAATCTTTCAGACCCAGGCGTACGCCGCCAGCGTCGGTTTTGTGGGAGATCTGGCTGGCGATCACTTTCAGCGCGACCGGGAATCCGAGTTGCGCCGCCGCGGCAGCAGCCTGCCCGGCGTCTTGGGCCACCAGGCTGGGCACGACCGGGATGCCATAAGCCTCTAAAACTGAGAGGGCTTCGGGCAGAAGCAGGTCGCGCCCCGCCTGCCCGGCAGCCCGCAGCTTCTCTTCGACCACAGTGCGCTGGACGGGGAAGGCTGGCGGCGCTCCACGCTGCTGGAGGAACTGGGCCTGGAGCGAGGAATCGCGGCTCATCTCCAAGGCGCGCACCGTCTCAACCACCTGGGTGAAGATCGGATAGTTGTAGTTTTGCTTCAGATAGCTGACTTCCTGAGCGGAAGTGGACAGGTAATAAGCCACCGGCTTATGGTACTGGCGAGTCAGGGCGATAATCCGATCGAGCAGCAGCCGGCTGGCCAGGTTCTCGGCTTCGGACAGGCTGGTGTGCAGGAAGACCACCCCGTCGACCCCCTCAAGCTGCAGGGTCTGCTCGACGATTTGGGCGTATACCTCCAGGTCGAACAGGTCGCCCAGGTCGAGCGGGTTGGTCAGGCGGATCACCGAGGCGCGGAAGTGCTTTTCCACGGCGCGCAAAAAGCTATCTGGGAAATGGGCCAGCTCGAACCCGGAAAGCTCGCAGGCATCGGCGGCCATGACCGCGTGGCCGCCGGAGCGCGAGATGATCGCCAGGTGTTTGCCGCGCACCGGCGGCAGGCGCAGGATTTTCAGACCGCTGGCCAGGGAAGTGGCGTCGCGCACGCGCAAGATCCCGGCCTGGTGGAAGGCGGCATCGACCAGCTTATCGTCGCTGGCCAGCGAAGCCGTGTGCGACAGGGCAATATTTTGGCCCAGCCGGCCGATATTGGACTTGAAAGCCAGGACCGGCTTGGTCGAGCGGCGGGCAATTTCCATCAGTCGCCGGCCTTGATGGATACTTTCCAGGTAGAGGAAGATGATCGCTGTTTCATCATCCGTCAGCAGGTATTCGAGCATATCTTCGGCGCTGGTATCCAGCATATTGCCCACCGAGACGAACTTGGCCAGGCCGAGCCCTTCGTTCGCCATCAGGTTCAACGCGCTCATCCCGACCCCACCGCTCTGTGTGATCACCGAGACATCGCCAGTCTTGACCAGCTTCTTCAAGCGCGGAAAAGGCACGCAAAAGCCGTTGGCCATGTTGATAATCCCGATGCAGTTCGGCCCGCTGAACCGGATTCCGTAGCGTTTGGCCACCTGGCAAATTTGTTCCTCTAGCTGGCGGCCTTCTTCAGTGAATTCGCGAAAACCGGCCGTTTCGATGACCGCCCAGCGGATGCCCTTTTGACCGCATTCTTCCATCACGCCTGGGACGGTTTTTGCCGGGGTCAGGATCACTGCCAGGTCCACCGGGTCCGGGATTTCCGCCACCGAGCGGTAGATGCGACGGGTTTCGATCACCCCGCCGCGCGGCCCGACGGCATAGACAATCCCGGTGAATCCATACTCGATTAAGTTCGCAACAATATTGCGTCCCAGGTTATCCGGCTTCTCGGAAACCCCGATGACCGCTACGCTGTTGGGATAGAAGAATTCACGCATGGCTGCCCCCTTTAGTGCGCTGATTGAATAAACGCGGCCAGGTCACCCTTCAGCTTTTCCAGCGAGGGAAGATGAACATACATCATATGCCCGGCCGGGTAATCGACCATCTGGATGTTACCCACCAATGATTCGTTCAGCCCAAGGTGGTTGAAGGTGTAACGCGTGGCAAAGTAGGGCGTCGCCAGGTCGTAATAGCCATTGGCGACGAACACCTTTAAGGCCGGGTTCATACTGATTCCCTGGCGCAAGGTCTCCGCCACGTTGACATACTGGTTCTGGAAGTTCTCATACTTCCATTTCATGTACAGCGGGGCCAGGATCTCATACGGCAAATCGCTCTCAAAAGCCAGCTCGGCGCGCACATACTGGTTCAAGGTGGCCGTGTAGGTGCCCTGGATGGCGGCATAGCTCGGGTCGAATTCGGAATACTCCCCGGCCGAATCGCGGTCCAGGCCGGTGTAGCGGCTGTCCAGGCGCCCGACAGTCAGCCCTTGCTGGCGGAGCAGTTCCTTGGTAAAGCGGTGGATGTTAATCCGCAGGTCAGTTTGTTCGATATAGCGCTCGCTCAACCCGGTGAAGCGAGCCAGTTGCTTGACAATCTGGGCGCGCTCAGTGGCTGGCAGGGCGGAGCCTTTCATCAAAGCCAGGGTGTAATCGTGGAGGGCAAACTGCTCAACTTCAGCCAGAGTCCTGGACAGGTCAGCCTGCAGCTCGGGGGCTAACTGGTGGTGGTACCAGGCGGTGGCGGCATAGGTCGGCAGGAAGAGGATATAGGGCAGGTCGTTCCCAGGGTCGAAGCGGTTGGCCTGGAAGTTGA
>CAZAGA010000259.1:0-2606 GCA_964484335.1 uncultured Anaerolineaceae bacterium | reverse complement strand
AAGAGGATATAGGGCAGGTCGTTCCCAGGGTCGAAGCGGTTGGCCTGGAAGTTGAGCACAGTCGAGATCAGCATAATCCCATTCAGGTACATACCGTGCTGCTCCTGCAGGTGACCGGAAAGCCCGGCGGCGCGGGTCGTGCCGTAGCTTTCGCCAATCACAAACTTGGGCGAGGCCCAGCGCTTGTTGCGGGTGGTGTACAAGCGGATGAACTCGCTGACCGACTCGATATCCTTCTTGATGTTATGGAATTCCTCGGCCTTCTCACCCGGAACCGGCCGGCTGTAGCCGGTGCTGACCGGGTCAATAAACACCAGGTCGGTCTGGTCCAGCAAGCTGAACTCATTCTCGACCAGCTTGTAAGGAGGGCGGGTTGGGTTGCCCTGCTCGTCCATCAGGACACGCTTCGGCCCAAGCAACCCCAGGTGCAGCCAAACCGACGAGGAGCCCGGCCCGCCGTTGAACGAGAAGGTCAACGGACGCCCGGCCGGGTCTTCGACGCCGTCCAGGGTATAGGCGATATAAAAGACCGAGGCTTTCGGCTTTTCGCCCTTCTCCTGGTCCTCTTCTTTCAAAAGGAGCGTGCCGGCCGTGGCGGTATAGGCCAGCACCTGCTCACCCAGGCGGAGGGTATGGTGCGTGACAGCAATCCGCTCCTGCGGCGTAGGTTTCTCTTCTTTTTTTTCAGTCTCGGCTGGGGGTGTTTGTGGATCAGGCATGGATTTTTTCTCCTGGGAATCAAAGCATTCGAAGGATGGATCGTTCTAGGAGATATTCTATCAGAGGAAGAAAAATTAACCCGCTCCGATCGCCCGCCGCAGACGAAGATTGGCCAGGAAAAACAAGATTACTGCCAGGCCCATCAGCAGACCGGCGCCGCCCCAGATCAGTCGGCCATCCGGCGCGCCAAGCATCGCCAGGCGGATCATCCGGATCAATGCACCGCTCGGCAGCCAGGCCAGCAGCTCGCGCAGCCAGGCTGGCCAGTTGGCGTTGCTGAACAGGCTGAGCAGACCGGCAGACACCAGGACCATCAAGACCATGCCGCCCCACAGGCCGACCGTGGTCGGGTTGTTGGACAAGGCGCCAATCAACAAGCCCAGCGCCACCCCAAAAGCCGTTCCAGCGATCACTGCCAGCAAGACCACCCACCAATGGGCGAACAAATAGCGGTTTAGCAAGAGCACCACTGCCGCGGCCAGAAAACCGTAAAAGAGCCCCACCAACGCTTTACCGGCTACCACCTGGCCGGTGCGTGCCGGCGAGACCAGCAAAGCCTCCAGGGTGTGGGCTTCTTTTTCTTCCACCAACAGCAGCGGCGTCAAGGTGATCCCGGTGATGAACAGGATGAAGGCGAGAATCTGAGCCACCATCAAGCCCTGACCAAAACCAGCCGGAGAGGGATAGACGAGCCTGGCAGGCGAGCTAAGGCTGACCTTCCCCGCCGAGAGACGCTCTACTTCTACGCTGAACAGACCGGCAAGCCCCTCAACTTCTTTTGGATCAGCCCAATGCATCACGGAGCTCTCCAGCAATACCGTTTCGCCGCGCGCCAGGCGCTGGTCGAAATCGACCGGCAGGGACAAGCCCAAGTAGGTCTGCGGCAGCTCACCCAGTTCAGCTTCCATCGCCTCACGACTGTTGGAGATCCCAATCACCAGCTCGCTTTGCTCAACCAGGATCCGCAGCAGCTCAGAGTGATTCGGGTCATACACCAACACGGTCGGCTCGATCCGGCTGCGCAGCAGGAGCGGTAAAGCCGAATTGAGCAGGATCATGACCAGCGAAGACAGCAAAATCAACAGAGCAACTTTATTGCGCAACGCCTCGCGCAGATCCTTGGCCGCGATGGTGAGAATGATGCGCCCGCCAGTAGCACGGCCTGCCTGACCTGTGGAAGGCAGCCGCGCGGCCAGCACGTGGCTATCAGGTGACAGGCTAGCGATCTCCAGGTCGCGGTCAAGACCGGTTGTCTGTTGGAGGTGGGAGATTCCGGGAAGCAACTGCTTCGCGCGCGCCGCAAGCATCCGCCCTCCAGAGCCAAGCCGATCCATCCGGCGAATGCTCCAAATCAGCCAGGCAATCAGCGGGATTGTCCAGGCCAACGCCACAGCACTATCCAGGAAAACCCTGCCCCAGGAAATTTCGGGATAAAAGGCCAGGAAGGTTAAATCCAGCACAGCCCCGGTCGGGAGCAGCCGGGCAAACTGCAGGACAACCGGAGGGAAGAATTCGGCCGGAATAATGATTAAGACCGGGGCAATCAATGGAATGAGCAGCAGCCAGACCCAGCCGCCGAGCTGGGCGCGGCTCTCGACGCGCTGTCCAACCAGTAAACCCAGTGGGGTGAGAAAAAGCGCGCTCAGCAACACAGCCAGGATCACCAGGTCCCAGTGTAAAACCTGGGCAGCGTAAGAACCCAGGATGATCGCTGCAATCAGGAAGGAATAGAACAAGCCGTTGAGCGCCTTACCGGCAGCCAGGTCCCAGGCTGTGGCCGGTGAGATTAACAACGCGTCCAGGGTGTGAGTTTGTTTTTCTTCCAGCATCAGGTTCGGAATCAACTGGATATTGACCATTGCCAGGGCAAGCACCAAAGCCATCGC
>CAZAGA010000258.1:0-5333 GCA_964484335.1 uncultured Anaerolineaceae bacterium | reverse complement strand
ACCGTAGCAGCCAGGCTCTGGCCGAGGTTGATCTTGCCGCTGACTTTTCCGGCCAATACCAGTGCGATCACCGCTGCTTTGACCAGGATTTGCAAAACTGCCACCAGCTTGATCAGGTTGCGGGTTACCAGCAGGCCGTAAAGCGCCACCCCTAGCAGGCCGAGGATACCGATCAGGGTAATGTTGATGGGAGTTAATCCGATCATACCTGCACCTCGGGTAGATCATCTTCCTGGGAACGGCGTAATTCTTCTGCCAGGGTTTCGGCTTGCGCAGAGCGCGAGCCCTGGGGCGAGGTGGACAGCAGACCCAGTAAGCCCATTACCCCAGCGAAGATCAGTACGATTTGGACCAGGACATCCAGGCCACGTTCCTTCCACAGGGTATAGGGAAAATTGATGTCGATCGTGAGTGGTTTTTCAACTTCAATTGGAAGCAAGAACCAGGCCAGCAGGCCAATCGCAGCCAGGACCAGGATCCAAACCAAGCTTCGAGGAAGTAAGGTTTTCTCATCCAGGGTGACTTCGCCGGTGATGCTGAAGGCATAGACAAACAGAACCGTCACCAAGCCAGCGCCGACGCTGAGCTCGATTACTGCAACTTCAGGTGCGCCAAGCAAGTAGAGCAGGATGGCGACCAGGGCGCTGGACACTGCCAGCCAGATTGTGACGTTCATCAAGCGCGCCGCGCGCATGACGCGGTACGCGCTAAACAGGATCGCGAGAACCAGAATAAAGTACAACATGATCGAGGAAGAATTTTTCCGACCTTCTTGTCCTAGAATGGGTATTCTTGACAGAACCGTACACAATCCTAAGAGTATATCCCTATCCCGCAAAAAATCAGGTGACATATGTCACTTGAAGGGTAGTGACAAAGTCACCTGTTTGTGACCGATTTCACAATTAACTTATGCAATTATCAACGCCATTCCACACAAAGCATCTATTCCAGATGAATTGCCCCACCCAAGCAGAGCCTCCAGGCAATCTTCTCGGGCTGCCTGCCCAGAGACCAGGCTGTCGAGCGCCAGCAGCAAACGTTCGTCAGCCTCCCCGGCTGCGGCACATTCAATCAGATTGGCCGAAAGCAGGGTTGATGTTTGATAAGCGGAAGCAATCAGAATTGGCGAGATTTCAGACGGATTCAGTTCGGGGACCAGCTGGTCGCCCCAACGCTTGAGCGCCAGCAGCAGACCTAGGGAGAGATCGTCCCCATTGGGGGTCAGACCGTTACCCCAACCAAGAAATGCACCCAGCCGGCTGGCGAATATCCCGGGGTCTCGCGCCTGACAGGCGGATTGCAGAGCCAGCAGTCTTCCCCAGATGGCCTCGTCTTTGATATGCGGGGGGGCGGGCAAATTTAACAGCCAGGAGAGCCAGGCGCTAAACGGACTGCTCGTGCGGCGGTTAAGCGCTCGCTCAACAACCCAGGCTAAACGCTGGCGGCGTTCGTTAACCGGCAGAACTGTTGCGCTGGTGGGTTGGGGCGTCCAGACCGTGGGGGCGGGAGAGCGTATCTTCCAGCCTATGGTGGGAAATTCGATTGCCTCAGCAGCGAAGTGGACCGAATCGCCTGGGTGGGCTTGATCTGGAGGGGAAAAACTACCCACCAGGTTCAAGGTGAGGGGGCCTCGATAGGCTTCTTTCGAGATGAAAACTATCCAATCCGAAACTAGCCGAACGAAAATGCCGCGCGAACTGATCCCGATCAGCTTTCCCTGTTGAGGTTGCCTGAGCAACTGGTGGGCCCGGCTGCCAAGGGTATGAATTTCGGCGGGGTGATTGACTGTGTGACGGGTAGGTGGGAGGATCATTCCCATAGACGGGCAAGCTCCTCCGCTGGAAGGAGCGTTTCATCACCAGGTTCAAAAACACCGCCATCCCGGGCGCAATAAAACAACTTCATCCAGCGGTCAATTCCCTGGTGGATGCGCTGCTCGCTGGCGCGCTGGGCTGATAAATTAGCTTCAAAACGGGCGAGGATGGACCTCCGCCTCCAGAAGTAACCGGCATATCCTATCCCCAGCAGAACGAGGATGGGTAGCAGGTTGCCCGGCTGACTTAGGTAAATGTTGAAAAGAAAGAACAGGATTACTAAACTAAAGGTTGTGATTACCAGGTCAGGGTGAAGCGCTCGAAAGGGTAGGCGGCGGGAGGATGCGGGTGGCTTGAACAGGCGCGCCAGGCGGTGGTATTCGCTTTCCGGAAGGTTAGCCAGGTTGAGCCGGATGGGGGCTGCATCGGCAACAACAGGCTGGCGGTTGAGCCCAATACCGACCAGATAAAGGGTGCTAACTTTTTCGACCTGGTCGGATTGTCCACAGGCTGGGCAGTGAATAGCGATTGGGCCTGGTGTACTGGTCATTGTTTTAAAGGCGGAATAACCAGCTAAAGGCGATAATCCCGGCCGAAGTCAATAGCCACCAATAATTCTGCAAGGCAACCGGCGGTAAGACTTTTCCGAAAAATAGTACGCCCAGCAATATCAGTACAGCACCAATTCCGCCAATCACACGATCGCGAGGGGCGCTGCTCAAAATTGAAAAGCGAGCCGGGGAAGCTGTTGAAGCGGCCGGCTGATCTTTTTTCGCTTTGCTCGCCTGCCTAGCGATTTGTTCCTGGCGGACTTGTTTTGCGCGCTGGCGCTGCAAGATGATCAGTCGTAAATAAAAAATCAATACTGCCAGGATGACAACGGCCCGACCGGTATCAAGCTGCATAATTGCCTCAATTCCCAAATTTTCAAAAGAAAGTGATTGCGAATTATTGACTTGTAGGACAATTAAGTCATAATGATAATATAAAAGTCGGTTAATGAGGTGAGAGGATTGGCGAGCCTACGCCTATTCTATCGAAAGGAGGCGCTTATCATCTTGATTCAAAATCCTGCCCTAACCCATTTGGTTCATTGAGTAGAGATACAGTCTAAAGGAGAATGTAACAGCTATGAGCACAGCAACCAAACCTAAAGTAATGGGCTTTCTGCCGCAAGACCAGCCCGGTTGGGGAGCGATGATTAGTCTGGGCTTTCAACAAGTCCTGACAATGTTTCCGGCGACGGTCCTGGTCGCAATCCTGACCAAGTTCGATGTTGGCGTGACCCTGGCTGCCAGCGGTATTGGGACAATCATTGCCCTGTTAGTTTCCGGCCGGCGCATCCCGCTTTATTACGGTTCCAGCTTCAGCTATATTACTGTGGTCGTCACGACCATGGGGCTGTATGCCAACGACTGTTTTACCGATCCTGCGACGGTATATTGTCCCGAAGGGGTGCGAATCGTCCAGGTCGGTATCATGGCTACCGGCGTATTCGAAATCTTGATTGGCCTGCTGATCATGGCGGTCGGCAAAGAAGCTCTGGATAAAATTCTGCCGCCGGTCATCACAGGCAGCGTGGCAATTGTGATTGGTATTGCGCTGGCCGGAGCAGCCCTGGGGATGGCTGGAGGGAACTGGACCGTGGCCCTGATTACCCTGATCATCACAATTGCCTTTTCGGTTTACCTGCAAGGTAAAGGGCTGATCGGGATGCTGCCGATCTTGCTGGGAGCGATTGCCGGCTATCTAGTGGCGGCGATTTTCTTCCCGGATATGATGAATTACGCGCCGATCGGGGCAGCAAAATGGATCCTGTTTCCAAAGTTCACCCTGCCTGACTTTGGCAACCCGGATGCCTGGAAAGCTGTTACCGGAATTGCCTTGATCGCGATTGCCACCATCCCAGAGAGCACCGCACACCTGTACCAGATGAGCCTGTACATCGATCAACTGGCTAAGGAGCTAGGCCGTGCCCCACTTGAGATCAAGCGATTGATTGGTCTCAACTTGGTCGCGGATGGCTCAGATGACCTTGTGGTTGGCTTCCTGGGCGGCTGCGCCGGCACGAATTATGGCGAAAACAACAGCCTGATGGCGATCACTCGCAACTACTCGGTTCCAGTTTTGTTTGCTGCCGGGGTTATCGCAATCTTGCTTGGCTTTATTGGTAAGCTGGCAGCAGTGGTTAACACTCTGCCCACTCCGGTAGTCGGCGGTCTGTCGATTTACCTGTTTGGGGTCATTGGAATGCAGGGTATTGCTCTCATCCAATCTGAAAAGGTTAACTTGTTTGAGCCGCGCCAACTGGCGGTTGGGGCAATCATCCTAATCACCGGTATTGGCGGCAACCTGGGACTGGCGAATGGCCTGTTCCCGTTCAAGATTCCGGTCCTGTTCCCGGATGGCATTCCGGCGATTGTCTTCTCAGCGATTCTGGGTATCTTGATCAACCTGCTCTTCTTGCTAGTGCCGCCCAAGTTGTTTGGGGTGGAGGAACGCGAGAATATTAACCTGTAAGTTTCTTATCCGCGATGGGGCTGCCTGGGAGCAGGCAGCCCCATCTGCCAGTCCTTTTTGAGGTGGATTATGAGCCTAGATGCCCACCCGGAACTTCCCGAATTTGATTATATTCAGCCAGCCAGCCTGGTTGAGGCCAGCCAGTTCCTGGCTCAGCATGCCGGCCAGGCGCGCCCGCTATCTGGAGGAACGGATATTTTTGTCCGGATGCGGGATGGTTTTTGGCATGACCGATACCTGGTGGATATAAAGAACCTGGATGGAACCGGCGACATCCAGTTTCACCCAGCCTCCGGTTTATCGATTGGCGCCGGTGTAAATATGAACCGGGTGATTGCCCACCCGGAGGTCCAGTCTCATTACCCGGTTTTAGCCCAGGCCTGCCGGACGGTCGCTTCCTACCAGCTAAGGACACGCGCCACAATAGTTGGCAATATCTGTAATGCATCGCCGGCTGGCGATTCGATTGGCGCGTGTTGGTTGTACGGCGGTCGCCTGAAGATTCATGGGCTGGACGGTTATCGTGAGGCATCTCTGGAGTCCTTCTTTGTCGGGCCAGGCAAGACTACCCTGCAGCGTGGGGATGTTGTCACCGCGATCCATTTTCCCCTCCCACCGGCTGGCGCAGTTGGGGTGTATTTGAAACTGGGCCGGAATACCTGGAGTGATTTATCGATTGTGGGTGTGACGGCGCTGGGATGGCCAGCCGACAGCCTGCCATCGGGGTATCGCTTTCAGATTGCCCTGGCTTCTGTTGCGCCAACGCCGCTCGAGGTCAGCGCAGCATCAGAATACCTGGCGCAGTATTCGCCAGGTCCAGAAACCTTCAAGCAGGCTGGCCGGCTGGCTGAGCAGGCCAGCAGCCCAATTGATGATGTACGCGGCAGCGCTCGCTACCGCCGGGCGATGGTCGCGAAATTAACCGAGCAAGCGTTGATCATGACCTGGCGGCAATTAGGAAGAGAGGCATAAAATGACCACCCATCGCATCCTGAT
>CAZAGA010000257.1:0-5351 GCA_964484335.1 uncultured Anaerolineaceae bacterium | reverse complement strand
GTCAGCACCACCAGCTCGTGGCGATCCGAAGGCGTCATCGGCGTCAGCACTCCCCAATCGGGGTCAGGCTTGCCGAACAAAGGCGCTTCGTTCGCTCTGAATTTCTGCGGGTTGTAATCGGGCGACCAGACCGCTCGCAGTGGAGCCGGTGACCGCCGGGAAATCTCCTGCAACCCACCCTTGGCGTCTTTCATTGCCAGGCGGGTATGCCACAGCTCCACCCGCCCGGCATGCTTCTTCGGCTCCAGGGCATGCTGCCAGCCAGCCTCTGCATTCGGCGAGATAATCAACCGGTAAGGTAGCTCAATCGCACTCTCATACGCTTTCAGCGGCTGGATTCCCGGCGCGGCTTGGCGCTGGGCTGGCGTCGGTTTCTCTGGGATAGCCGCCAGGGGCGAAACAACCAGCTCCAGGCCCGACCAATCCAACAATCCGGCGATCGAGAGCGGCAGACTGAAACCAGCCTGGTTCGGGATGTAGAAGACCAACCGCGTCGGCCCGCCAATCCGCGCTTGGGCCGGGATCGGCGGCGCAGCCGGTATGCCTGGGTTGTTATACGGGTCGCTCTCCCCCGACGGTGGAGGCGGCGGGTTGGTCGGCGAGGACTCGTACACCGTCTGCTCCGTCACCGTCTGGGGCGGAAAATTCACCACCAGGTAGGCGGGCTTTCCCGGATCGTCTATCCCCAGAACTGGCTTGCGCGTCTTGCGCTGCGCTATGATGCGCAGGTTCACCGCCTCCACAGTTAAATCCAGTAGATCGTCTGGACGCAGCAAATGAAATTTGAGGGCCATCGAAACACCTCCAGAGAAAAAAAAACGGCCGCACAGAAATCAGCGCGGCCAGCTTGGGTAGCGGGGTAAATGGGTTGAATCGAAAGGGGTAGATCTTCTCTGCTTCACAATCCGAGTTTAAAGATGATTATTATCTGAAATTATTATAATACGCTTTCGCAATTTGTCAATTATTGATTCCCCTTCGCACCGCAAATGGTTTAACTTTCACCCTGGTTTCTAGAAACCACTTCGCAAAGTCAGGTAGTTTAGAATCAGTTATAATTACTCGATCTTTTAAAGAAAGAGCAAAATCATGAACGACCAGCCCACACCCAACCCCTCCCTCGACTTCATCCGCCAGGCCGTGGTAGAAGACCTCAAATCCGGACGCTTCACCGGCGTTCACACCCGCTTCCCCCCCGAGCCCAACGGTTACCTCCACATCGGCCACGCCAAGGCGCTCTGCATCGACTTCGGCATCGCTCGCGATTTTGGCGGCCAGTGCAACCTGCGCTTCGACGACACCAACCCGGTCAAAGAAGACGTTGAGTACGTCGACGCCATCCAGGAAGACATCCACTGGCTCGGCTTCGATTGGGAAGATCGCCTTTTTTATGCTTCCGACTACTTCGAGCAGCTCTACCAGTGGGCCGAGCTGCTCATCCAGAAAGGTCGCGCCTACGTCGATGACCTGAGCGCCGAAGAAATTCGCGCCTATCGCGGCACCCTGACCGAGCCCGGCGTCAACAGCCCCTACCGCGACCGTTCGGTCGCTGAAAACCTCGACCTCTTCCGCCGTATGCGCGCCGGCGAGTTCCCCGATGGCTCGCGCGTCTTGCGCGCCAGGATCGATATGGCCGCCGGCAACATCAACCTGCGCGATCCAGTCATGTACCGCATCCTCCACGCCACCCATCACCGCACCGGCGACGCCTGGTGTATCTACCCAATGTATGATTATGCTCACGGCCAGAGCGACTCGATGGAAGGCATCACCCATTCGCTCTGCTCATTAGAGTACGAAGATCACCGCCCACTGTACGACTGGTTTCTCCAGGCGCTCGGGATTTACGCCCCCCGCCAGATCGAATTCGCCCGCCTCAACCTTAGCTATACCGTCCTCAGTAAGCGTAAACTGATCAAGCTGGTCAAAGAAGGAGTTGTCAACGGCTGGGACGATCCCCGCATGCCCACCCTCGCTGCCATGCGCCGGCGCGGCTACCCCCCCGAAGCAGTGGTCGCCTTCATCGATCGGGTCGGCGTCTCCAAGAACTATAGCGTCGTCGATATCGCCCTGCTTGAAGCCGTCATTCGCGAGAACCTCAACAAGACTGCCCCGCGCGCCATGGGCGTCCTCAAGCCGCTCAAGCTGGTTATCGACAACTACCCCGACGGTCAGGTCGAAGAAATGGAAGCGGTCAACAACCCCGAAGATCCCTCCGCCGGGACCCGCAAGCTGCCTTTCTCCAAAATCCTTTATATCGAGCAGGATGACTTCCGCGAAGCCCCCCCGCCCAAGTACTTCCGTCTCTCTCCCGGCCGTGAAGTCCGCCTGCGCTATGCCTACCTGGTCACCGCCACCCACGTCGTCAAGGATGCCCAGGGCAACATCCTCGAAGTCCATGCTTCCTACGACCCGGCCACCCGTGGCGGAGATGCCCCTGACGGACGCAAGGTCAAATCGACCATCCACTGGGTCTCCGCTGCCCACGCCGTCCCGGCCGAAGTTCGCCTCTATGATCGCCTGTTCAACAAGCCTAACCCCGACGACACCGAAGAAGGCGAAGACTTCATGGATTCGATCAACCCCGATTCGCTCGAGGTGATCCGCGGCGCCCAGGTTGAGCCCCTGCTCGGCCTTGCCGCACCCGCCAGCCGTTGGCAGTTTGAGCGTATCGGCTATTTTGTCGCCGACTCTGTCGATACCCGTCCCGGCCAGCCAGTCTTCAACCGCACGGTTGGCCTGCGCGATACTTGGGCCAAGATCGAAGAGGCCCAGAAAGCCTGATCGGTTTTCGATGATCCGCACGCTCTATTACTCGCCCGAAGGTGGCTTGATCCATTTCCTAACCCTCGAAGAACTGCCCGAAGTGCTCAAACGCGGCGCGGGTCTGTTATGGGTCGATTTCGAAGACACTCTCCCGGAGAGCGATGAACCGCTCCTTCGCCAGGTTTTCGGTTTTCACCCGCTGGCCATCGACGATGCTCTCCAGGAAACCCATGTCCCCAAGCTGGACGACTGGGACACCTACTTGTACATCGTACTCAACGCCATCAAACTGATTGAGGACTCTCCCGGCGAGATCGAGTTGCTCGAGTTGGATGTCTTCGTCGGCAAGCATTACCTGGTCACCCACCACGACCAACATATTGCCGCCATCGATAACACCATGCAAGCCATCGAACGCGACGACCGCTACCTAAAAAATGGCGCCGATCGCCTGCTCTATCGCCTGATCGATGAACTCGTCAACCAGTATATGCCGGTCGTCGAACACCTCGATTCCGCCATCGACCAGGCCGAAGACCAGATTTTCAACCTCCCTGGCCCCCATACCCTCGAGAAAATCTTCAGCCTCAAGCGAACCATTATCCAGCTCCGCCGGGTGATCGGCCCGCAGCGCGAGGTGCTCAATAAGTTGGCCCGCGATGAATACGCCGTGATCGAGCCGCGCACCCGAGTCTATTTCCGCGACATCTACGATCACCTGGTACGCATGCAAGATCTCATCGAAAGCATTCGCGACCTGGTCAGCGGTGTACTCGATACTTACCTCTCGGTGGTCAACAATCGCATGAACGACATCATGAAGACCCTGACCATCATCACCACCTTCTTCATGCCGATTTCCTTCATCGCCAGCTTCTTTGGAATGAATTACTTCGCCCCTACCACCCCCCTCGAGGCCTGGACCAGTCGTCCCGCCTTTTTCGTCATCCTCGGTCTGACCTTGCTCACACCACTGGCGATGTATTCCTGGATCCGCCGCCGGGGATGGATGTAACCATGTCTACACCGCTCAGCCCCAGCGCCCAAAAAGTCCAGCAAGCTCTCCTGGCCCTCGGCTTGACCCTCCAGGTCGTCGAGCTGCCCGATTCCACCCGCACCGCCGTTGAAGCCGCCCAGGCTGTCGGCTGCCAGGTCGGCCAGATCGTTAAATCCCTGGTCTTCAAAACCAAACGCAGCCAGCGTCCCCTGCTTGTGATTGCCAGCGGCAGCAATCGTGTCGACGAAAAGCTCATCGAAGCCCGCCTCGGCGAACCGCTCGGCAAAGCCGACGCTGAGTTCGTCCGCCAGCAGACCGGCTTCGCCATCGGCGGCGTCCCTCCCCTTGGCCACGCCTCCCCCTTGCTGACCTTCATCGACCAGGACCTGCTCCAATACGAGCGAGTCTGGGCCGCCGCCGGCACTCCCCATGCCGTCTTTGCGCTCGACCCGGCCGATTTAGCCCGCATGACTGGCGGCGAGATCATCTCGATCCACTAAAACCTTAGCGATGATCTTTAAGCTTGCTAAAATAACGAACTTTACCGGTAGCTTCTGAGAAGTTTTCATTTTCATGGCCATTGACCGCTTTGGACGCAACATCCACTACCTGCGCATCAGCCTGACCGACCACTGCAACTTGCGCTGTGTGTACTGCATGCCAGAGGACATGACCTTCCGGCCAAACCAGGAATTGCTCCAGGATGCTGAAATCCTGCATTTGGCCCGCTTGTTCGCCGACCTCGGGTTCGACAAAATCCGTCTCACCGGCGGCGAGCCGACCGTCCGCGCCCACATTGTCGACCTGGTGCGCGGCATCGCCGGAACGCCCGGTATCCGCCACCTCTCGATGACCACCAACGGCGTCCTGCTCGACCGCCTGGCGCAGCCCCTTGCCCAGGCCGGCCTGCAGCGCGTCAATATCAGCATCGATACCCTCGACCCGGCCAAGTTCCGCCGCCTGACTCGCTGGGGTGACCTCGACGATGTCCTGCGCGGCATCCACGCCGCCGAATCGGCCGGCCTGACCCCGATCAAGCTCAATGCCGTCATCGTGCGCGGCTACAACGAAAACGATGTGATCGACCTGGCTCGCCTAACCTATGAAAATCCCTGGCAGGTCCGCTTCATCGAAATGATGCCCTTTGCCGGCGCTACCGAGCTGCAGTTGAAACAGGTCGTGACCGCTGCCCAGATTCATAGCCAGATCGAATCCGGCCTTGGCCGCCTGGAAATCGTCAACGGCGGCAGGCTAGACGGCGAGGCCCGCCTCTTCCGCCTGCCTGGCGCCCTCGGCGAGATTGGCTTCATCTCCTCCGTCACCCAGCCCTTCTGCGCTGCCTGTACCCGCGCCCGCCTCACCGCCGATGGCCGCCTGCGCCTCTGCCTGCTGCGTGAAGGCGAAGTCGATTTGCTTACCCCGCTGCGCGCCGGCGCCTCGCTCGAGCAGCTCCGCCAGTTGATCCTGGATGGCGTCTGGGACAAACCCTGGGGACATGGCCTGGCGGATGGCGTCATCCCACTCAACCGCGTGATGAGCGAGATCGGCGGCTAGATGCTTTCCCCCAACGGCTTCCAGGCTATCCTGT
>CAZAGA010000256.1:0-5351 GCA_964484335.1 uncultured Anaerolineaceae bacterium | reverse complement strand
TTCAATCTCCAACAAGGCGCGTTTGCGCTCGACTCCCCAGCGGTAGCCGGTGAAATTGCCGTCACTGCCCACCGCCCGGTGGCAGGGAATGACGATGGTTACCGGATTCGCCGCGCAGGCTGCTCCAACTGCCCGCGCCGCTCCTGGCGCCCCGATCTGGCTGGCGATCTCTGCATAGGTCGTTGTTTTGCCTGGGGAAACCTGGCATAGCGCTGCCCAGACGTGCTGCTGGAACGGCGTCCCAGGAATATCCAGCGCCACCTCAACGGCAGCCTGTGGGGACTCGATCAAGCCAATTACCTGGCCTAGATACGCATCCGTAGCCGGATCGACAGGGATTAAGTCCGCCTGCGGGAAGCGCACCTGCAGCTCGCCAGGCAGAGCATCCGGATCATCCCCCAGGATAACCGCGCACAGACCTACTGTGCTATGTGCAACCAGGATCCAGCCTAAAGGGCAATTCCCAATCGCATAATGGAGCAATTTTTTGGAGAAAACCGGGCGCAATGAACGGTGCGGCATACGATGAACCTCCACAACTGCAGAATGCCCTGACAGCAAGACTGGAAGGTATTATACCAACCTGTGCTGGACTGTCAGCTACTCGCTATCCGAAATTCGGACAAAGCCAGTCAGGGTTATAATAGACGCCAGGTTGATAAACCAGGTCAGATGACGATGAAAACACTCCGGATCCAACGCTGGGTTTTATGGAATTTGGCCTTCGCCGGTTTGGCACTGCTGGTTGGCTGCCAGCCGGCCAGCGCGCCTGCCCCCAGCCTGCCCGCGCCGCCGGAAACAAGTGCGACCCCAACCGCCGCCCTCCCGGCGACCCGCAGCGCAGCTACCCAGCCAGCCGCCTCCCCAACACCGAGCGAGCCCGTCCTGCGCCTGCCGACCGCGACCACCACCTTCACCCCTGCCCCAAGCATCCTCCCAACCTATACGATTTTACGCGGCCAGGTGCTGGTGCGGGCCAACTGCCGTTACGGCCCTGGCGCGCCTTACCTGTACAAGTACGGGCTGGTGCCGGGCAGCAACCTGGAAATCATCGGCCGCACCGAGCGCGGCGATTGGATCCTGATCCAGGCGATCGGCGGGAACAACCCCTGCTGGGTGAAGGCCTCGCTGATGGCGATCCGTGGCGATGTAATGAGCGTCGCGCCAACCTACCTGCCCCTGCCCCAATCCCCCTATTACGCGCCGCCAGCCTGGGTTCTGGCCAGCCGGGAGGGCGACCAGGTGACGATCTATTGGCCAGCAGTCAACTACCGCGCCGGCGATGAGACCGCCTCCCCACCGTACCTGGTCGAAGCCTGGATTTGCCGGGCTGGCGAGCTGGTCTTCACCCCGATCGGCTCCTATACCACCCAAATCAAGCTGGTAGACGAGCCTGGTTGCAGCCAGGCCTCCTATGGCCGGTTGTATTTTGTCGAAAAACACGGCTACTCACGCTGGATCAAAATCCCCTGGCCGCTGTCAGACGCCGGGCAGGAATAGCAGTTACCTTTTTGATAATTACGCCCTCCGAGGTATCATAAAAATGAGTGTATTCGTCTCCCCCTCTCTCACAGATGTCGAACAGATCTGCACCCAGACCGATCCGGTCGTGCGTAATCTTCAAATCACCTATTGCTACCACGAGCTGGCCCAACCGCTAGCCGGGCGCACGGCGGGAAGCGCCAATTGGTGCGTGTTCGCCACCTGGGCTTCCAAACAGGCCGGGCAGACCATCCGCAAGGAAGACCTGGCTCGGGCATTGCAAGCGCTCCTGGAGGCGGAAACCGCGCCCGTCCAGGCCGCACAGGCCGCCCAGGGTGCATCCCGTCCTTTGGGTGGCAAGCTGCGCCTGGATCAGATTCTCAAGCAGCTTTGGAAGGCATGTGACGCCCCGGCCGCCTTCGAACGCGCCAGCGCGGCGGTGGCGCGCGGCAATCTGAAAGTCTTTGCCGAGATCGGGCTTGAATTCGCTCGCTTCAACCAGGACTGCCTGTCCGACCTGGCTTACCAGGCAGAGAGGATCGAGCATTTCTGCGCCGGATTGCGCCCCGGCGACCCACCCGATGGCCAACATTACCTGCAGCAGGCCTTCCGCAACTACTACCAGGCCTTGTTCGAGCCGGATACGCAGGCGCGCAGCGAGCTGCTCCTGCTCGCCAACCTGCAGGTCGGTTATCATGAGCAGACCCGCCTGCAGCCGGAAATCGTCGAGGCGCTGCAGGCTCCAATCATCTCCCCGAAGGTTTACGCCGCCAACTTGGTCGAGATTTTACTCCCCGACGCCAACTGGTTGACGCGCTGGATCTGGAGGCTAATGGGTTGGCTTGGGCGGTTATCAGAGCTGGAGCAGGCCATCCAGCCCTACCTGGCCTGGGCCCAAGAACAGGCCCAGGCGCTGGCTACCGAAACCATCATGAGCATTGAAATCCCCGGCCGGCGGATTCGCCTGAGCCAGGATCTGCCAACCGGCTACCCAACCGAGCTCCAGCAGCTCTCCAATCCCGAGCTGCTCGTCTTGCTGGCGCAGGTAGACCCAAACCCAAGCGGCCCGAGCCAATCGGGCGCAGAACGGTGGGGAAACCTGGGCGACCGGATGCACTTCATCAGCGAATTGTTCCGCTGCTACGCGGCATCTGCAGAGCTATTGGCCCCGCCCTTTAGCGAGCCTCAAATCCTGGCCTTGCAAGCAGGAAAACGTCCGGAAGGACGCTTATAAAAAACGTGCTGTCCAATTACAACCTTTGGACAGCACGTTTTGTTATTTCAACATCTCGCGGACGGTACTCTCGATGTTCTCAACCGAAAAGCCAAACGCCTTGAAGACCTGAGCAGCCGGTGCGGAAGCGCCAAAGCGGTCCAATCCGATTACCCGTCCCTTATCGCCGGTCCAACGATTCCAACCCATGGTGATCCCGGCTTCGACCGCCAGGCGGTGCTCGATCTCCGGCGGTAGGACCGCATCCCGGTAGGCCTGATCCTGGGCCAAAAACAGCTCCCAGCTTGGGAAAGAGACCAGGCGAACCGCAATCCCACCCGCAGCCAGGCGCTGGCCGGCTTCGACGATCAAGCCGACTTCAGAACCGCTGGCCATCAGGATCGCCTGTGGTTTTCCAGGGCCCAAATCAGCCAGGACATACGCCCCCTTGTGCAGGCCGGCTGCCGGAGCATACACCGAGCGATCGAGGGTCGGCAGGTTTTGGCGGGTGAGCACCAAAGCGGTCGGGCGATGGCGGTTCTCGACCGCCGCCTTCCAGGCCTCCAGAGTCTCGTTAGCGTCCGCCGGGCGCAGCACAACCAGGTTCGGGATCGCTCGTAAGGCTGCCACGTGTTCGACTGGTTGGTGGGTTGGCCCATCTTCGCCGACCCCGATGCTGTCATGGGTCAGGATCCAGATCGAGCCCAGGTGCGAAAGCGCCGAGAGCCGGATGGCGCCGCGCATATAGTCAGAGAAGACCAGAAAAGTAGCGCCGAACGGGATCACCCCACCGTGATAGGCCATCCCATTCACCAGCGCGCCCATCGCATGCTCGCGCACGCCGAAATGGATGTTTTTCCCTTCCAGGCAATCTGGCGCGAAGGCCGGGCTATTGGTCATCCAGGTATTGTTCGAAGGAGCCAGATCGGCTGAGCCGCCAAACAGCTCCGCCAGGCGCCCGGCCAGGGTGTTCAAAACCTTGCCAGAGGCCGCTCGCGAGGCGATACCTTTCGGGTCGGGCGGGAATTCGACCAGGTCGCGCGCCCAGCCTTCCGGCAGCTCGCCAGACAGGCGCCGCCCCAGCTCGGCGGCCAGCTCTGGATATTCAGCTCCGTAAGCGGCCATTTTACGCTGCCATCCAGCCTCCAGTTCCGCACCGTTGGAAACCGCCAGGCGGAAAAAGGCCAGGGCTTCTTCAGGGATGAAGAAGCGCGGCTCGAGTGGCCAACCCAGCTTTTCTTTAGCGCCGTTAAGCTCGGCCTCGCCCGGCGGCTCGCCGTGAGCCTTGGCAGTGCCAGCCCGGGTGGGCAGCCCGTAGCCGATGATCGTGCGGATCATAATCAAGGATGGCCGGGGGTCTTCCCTGGCCGCCTGGATAGCCCGATCGATGGCATCGATGTCTAGAGCGTCTTCAACCCGCTGGACATGCCAGCCATAGGCTTCAAAACGCTGTCCACGCTCCTCGGTAAAGGCAAGCTCGGTCGAGCCTTCGATCGAAATCCGGTTATCGTCATACAGATAGATCAGCTTGCCCAACTTCAAGTGGCCAGCCAGCGAGGCGGCTTCGGAAGCCACGCCTTCCATCAGATCGCCATCCGTAACAATTGCATAGGTGTAGTGATGGATCACTTCGTGGCCGGGGCGATTGTAGATCCTGGCCAGGTGAGCTTCGACCATCGCCATGCCGACGCCATTGGAGAACCCCTGTCCCAGCGGACCGGTGGTCGTTTCGACACCCGGCGTCAGGCCAAATTCCGGGTGTCCGGGGGTCAGGCTGCCCCACTGACGGAAACGCTTCAGCTCATCTAGCGACAGGTCATAACCGGTCAGGTGCAACATGCTGTAGAGCAACATCGAGCCGTGCCCTCCGGAGAGGATAAACCGGTCGCGGTCCGGCCATTGTGGGTTGGCCGGGTTATGACGCAGGTAGCGCGTCCAGACCGTATAGGCCAGTGGCGCAGCGCCCATTGGCAGGCCGGGATGGCCCGAATTGGCCTGCTGGACGCCATCGGCCGAGAGAAATCGGATTGTGTTAAGTGCCAGGGTTTGAAGTTTCTTCGTTTCTATCATAGATATCCACCTTGGTCAAAGATGTCTGCCTGGGGCAAGGTGGTTTTCAACCGCCTTGCCCCAGGTTGGTTTTAGTTGCCGCGCCGGCGCAGATATAGCTTGGTGAACTCTTCGGCGATTGCCGGGAAGATTGCCAGGCCAAGCACCCAGGCCCATTCACGTACGGAAAGAAAGTGGGTATTGAAGATCGGCTGAAAAAACGGCACGTTGACGACCAACAGTAGCAGGGCAATCGACAACCCGACCGCCATCTGCATATACTTGTTCGAGAAAACGCCCAAGCGAAAAATCGAGCTGCGCTCGGAGCGCACCGTGTAGGCTCGAAACAACTCACACAGCGAGAGAGTTACAAAAGCCATGGTTTCGGCAGTCCGGACATCCACCCCACGCCAGTCGTGTTGGAGGAGGTAGGCAAGGGGATTTATCCCGGCAGGAATCAAGGCTCCTTTTTCCAGGTGCCAGAGCAGACCGAGCGCAAATGCGCCCAGGACTGCAGCCGTCTGGATGATGGTCTGGATGAACATCCCCAGGCGCATCGGGCCATTGACAATCGATTCGCTCTTGGGACGCGGCGGGCGCTCCATAA
>CAZAGA010000255.1:0-5358 GCA_964484335.1 uncultured Anaerolineaceae bacterium | reverse complement strand
CTCGCCCAGGATGGCCGGGACGATCTGCCAGGACAGGCCGAAGCGGTCCTTGAGCCAGCCGCACTGCTCTGCTTCGGGTACGGCGGAGAGCTGCTCCCAGAAGGCATCGATCTCCGCCTGGCTGGGTTGGCTCGCCTTCAGGGTTTCGTGAATTCCACTCCCTCGCCTGACTTGGTCATCAACAGGTCTTCGCGAATGTCATAGACGGCGCACTCCAGGCCAAAACTTCCCGAGGCCGGGTTGGGCTGGTAATAAGCGCCCAGGTTGAAGCGGAACAGGCCAGCTTCGAATTCGCTCAGGCTGACACCGAAATTATTGCCATCTGGCCAGCCTGGGTCCCCAGGGGTGAAGGGCAACCAGGGGATGAGATGGGCTGTGCTGCCAATCCCACTCGCGCCGAATTCACCGGCCTGGCCGTCTTGCGGGTAGAGCCCGATCTGGTAAAAACCGGCCACGCCGGGCTCGAATTCGCCGGGGACGGTCGGCACGCCAACCCAGGAGAGGATCACATCCTGGGCCAGGGCAGGGTTCGGGGAGGCGACAAAACCGCTCGGGGCGGTGTCATAACACTGCGTCCAAGAATCTTGCGACTCGGTCCCCGGAATGGGCTGGCCCAAGACATCCAGGAGGACAAAATGATACGCTTGTCCGGGTATCGGTAGGCCAGGATAGCTATTGATGAAGCGAAATTCAGTGATGAAATCGACCCCCGGGCTGAAGATATCGCTATAGAACGGCACGTCGTAGACCTGGCCATCGGGGGCGGTGACTCGCATCGCAGAAGAAACGATGGTGATACCGCGTCCCTCCAAAAGCATGACCGTATCAACCCCCTCCGGCGTGGTATAGCGGTGAGCGTAGACATCGGTATCGATGCGCTGCCCGCCCGTGTCCACCGGCGGGCACTTGAAGCGCCGGCGGTCATGGTGGCGAGCGTCCCAGGTACCCTGGTGAGGGTTGCTGATAAAGGCTCCGGAGGCAGAATCATCCGTGACGCCGGAACCGTTGATCTGCGCTTTGCCGTCGAAGCGGATCACATAGGGCGGCTGGCCTTCGTCTGCCGGCGGCACAATGGTCGAGTAGATCACCAGGTCATACGCATTTTCTGCCGGGTGATACAGGGCCGAGAGCGAGAGCGGCATCAGCACGCCGGTCGCGGGGGAGCGCAGGCAACCGCTGGCCAGGTAAGCGTTTTCGCCGCTTCCCAGCCCAAAGTCGTTAATATACAGTTGCAAGGCGGGCGGTTGGCTGCCATCCTCCAGCGTCCAGTTGAAGATCCATTGGCCGCGCAGGTCATCGACCCCGTTACCTTTGGCGCCAGCCGGGCTGCTGGCAATGATTAACAGAACCAGGACCAGAACCAGGGAGATCATTTTGGATTTCATGGCTGCCTCCTAATCTTCGGTTATTCTTTTATTTAGCAGGAATGAAAATTATTGTCAGTAAAATTTCTCCCAAATCGAGGTGAAAACCGAATCGATCTACCCGTACACCACGTAATATTCCCCCGTCTCACCGTCCGGGGCCTGGAATGGGTACTGGACAGCGCGCTCAGACACTCCGGGGCCAAACTGGGGGAATTGGGCGAGCAGCGCCCCGTAGGCGTAGGCGCCATCGCCAATCGAATTTCCGGCCACCAGCCAGACCGCAGAACAGTCCGGCCCGATGCGGTGGCCTAATTGGACCTGCTGGGCCTGGATTTGCTCGACCAGGCGTTTCGCGTCGTTGCGCGGGTTGCGCAGCAAGATTAAGATGGCATCGACCTGTTTGCCGCTCTGCTTGCCCTGCAGGAGCCCTGCCCATTCCAGGTTCTCGGCCTGGGCCTGCTGGGTGCGGCGCGGTTTTTCGGCCAGGGCGTCGATTTCCTGGGGCGCATCCTGGTAGATTTCCTTGAGCGCAGTAAAGGCGACCCGGCGCATACTTTCGTTTTCATTCATATTATTCGTCATATCCGTCAACACAGCATGCGCTTTGCGGTCTTTCAACTTTCCAAGCGCTTCGGCTGCTACCCAGCGCACGTTCGCCCACTGATCGCCGCAAGCGTCAATCAGTGGGTCAACCGCCCTGGAATCTCCGATTTTCCCCAATGCAACTGCGGCTTCGAGACGGAGACCCTTTTCCTCATGCTTGAGCAGGACAATCAGCGGATCAACTGCCTCAGGGGCCTTCAAAAATCCCAATGCTCTAGCTGCTGTGGATACAACAGACAAAGGGTATGATTTACCGTTTAGTGCCCGGATCAAAGGTGCAACCGCACGCAGGTCCCCGATCAATCCCAGCGCTTCAGCGGCGGCCATCTGGACATCCTGGTCTTTATGATCCAAAGCGGCAATCAGCGGATCAACAGCACGATTGTCCCGGATTCTTCCCAATGCCTTAGCGGCCGCCTCCTGGATTCGTTTGTTTTTTAGATTCAACGCAAGCTGCTCATCGCTTGTGTAAATCCAGTAAGTGTACTTCTGGATCCGTTGGTTTTGATGGTTCAACGCGGCAATCAGCGGTTCGACGGCTGGCTTTCCGATTTTCGACAGCACATTGACCACCGCTTCGCGTTGATCTGCTTGTCCACCGCACGCCTCAATCAAAGGCGGGACCGCCCGTGCACCGTACGGAACACATTGTTCCCAGCCCTTTTTTATGATCCAATACTGCAGACCGCTTTCCTGCTTATCCGGTTGCCACTCTAGCTCATCTAGAGATCGGACTGCGTACCACTTCAATGAGAATCCATCCGCATCGTCGTATCCCTGAACACGAAGCAGGGCAACAAGGTGTGGGATGGCACGTTTATCTTTCAAATGTCCCAACATCTGGGCGGAATGCTTTTGGATTCTCTCGTCATCATTACCCAATGCCTGGACCAGCGGGTCGATCGCTCTCTTGCCGATCCGTTGCAACGCATTCATTGCTGGCAGCATTAGGTCTTTATCCTTAAAATCCCAGGCCTTGAGCAAGCCAATCACATCCTGCTTGGCCTCTAGTTGAGCGATATCAGGCGCTATCTCGGGTTTCCCAAACCGTTTTCTTAACATAACCTTGTCCTCTAATCTCAGTCTTGATCAGGATTATTTCCCTAAATCAGATGAAGCAATAATTTCTCGGACAGCTCGTGGCCTCGAAAGAGCCCCAATGCCCAGAAGGGGATTGAGGGCTCAGGTCACGGGAACGATCGTTTGCCTCGGCCTAACCAAAACCCGGATCAACACCTCCACGACCAGTGGAAGACCAACCCCGACCAGGCCATACCAGAGCGGAAATTCCCACTGGAAGATAAAGACCGTAAGCAATAGAAGGCAGGGTAGCCAGTGCAGCAGGCCCATCCAGCCCACCGCGCGGCTGCTCAGGCGCCCGCCATACAGGCTGGTCAGGCTGCCAAGGCTGGCAAGAACCAACCAGCTGCCCCACAGCGCTTCGAGGGCGATCAAGATGCCAATCAACCAGAAATAAGGCGCCATTTGGGAGGCCGGCGCACTGGGATGAGGGAGCGGAGGAAGCGGATATTTCTCTTCCCAGGCTGCCCGGGTTGGCCCCAAATCCTGGCCGGTTATGGTGCGCAGCGCCTGGTAGGCAGCCTGCGATACTTCGTTCTGCTGCGCCGGGTCGCCAGCCAGGTAGCGGGTCAACTTCGGCGAGGCGGATCTAGCCATACCAAAATTGTTATTGCGGCCATAGCGGCCGATAATCGTCAAGAGCTGCACCTGTCGGTCCACCTCCTGGCTGGATTCCAGCAGATCCCACACGACTGGAAGCGCTTTCTCCGCCTGGCGAACCTGGTCGCCCATTGCCAACAGCCATTTCAGCCCAGCCTGCCGGGCAACCGGATCCGGATTTTCGAGCGCTTCAATCACCTGGTCCACCAGGCCGGGATCAAAGGAGTCGTAGGCCGAATCAAGTTTAAAAAGGGCGGCAAATTCTTCGGAGGTGTAAATGCTGGTAGCTTTTTCGATAGCATCCAGGATCCCAGCCGTCCAGAAGCTGTACAGGCCAGCCTGCAACTCCCTCTGCGTCTCCTGCGCCAAAAATTCCGGGAATTGGTCACGGCTTTTGACGCACTCCCATTCCATAAGCGCGCCAACTGGCTCTTGGTTGTAATTAATGGGGTGTGATTTTGGCGCCAAGCCAGTAGCGCTCAATTCCATGCTCCCGCTTACATATCCCCCACTGAGGCAGCCACCGACACTTTCATAGGTCGCACCTGTTTGATCTCCATGAACGCTCACGGTCAAGGTCGCCTCGCAATCCATCCCCGGGTTGAGGATTTCAATCCTGGCTTCTTCGAAGATTGCTTTTAGAAACTGGCTGGCAGATTCGGAGGGGTTTCCGTTATAGGTTTCGGACACTTGCAGGCAAAGGCTGTGGATGGTGCGGCCGCTCCAGATCCGCAGGGCGGGAATCTCGACCGTTGCGGTGGGCTGCATTACCTGTGTTGGCAGTGGCGACGGCGTTAATGTAGGCGTGAGCGCTGGGGGCGGCGGGTAGAAGACGTCACTGCAACCAGCCAGCAGGAGACAGCACAGGATGGCCAGGCGGAGAGCGAACCATTGTATTTTCATCCGGGTTTACCTGAGCCTGCTCACTTGAGCAGCGAGTCCAACGCCAGGTTGATCTCGCCCGGCAGGTTAAGGGTGAAGTTTTTCGCGCTCTTCGAGACGATAAAGCTCCAGGTCACACTGTATTCGCCGTCGGCGCTGATCGATTGGACGACCGGGGGGGGTTCCACCCGGCCATTCTCGTCGGTGACACTGACCTTAATCTGCGGATTATCGATCGAGGAGGAGGCTTCGACGCTCAGGATGGTATCGCCGGCCGAGGATGGTTTCAATCCTTGAGTTCCCAGGTCCAGGGTGTCGGCCAATTCGGCGGAAAGGAGCTGGATCTGTACACCGTCGATATCGACCGGCGAGTCAATCCCCGGCGTCCCGCCGCAGGCAACCAACAAAAGCAGCAAGGTAAGCAAGAATATCAGGTAAGCGTATTTTTTCAACATCTTATTTCTCTTTTCTTGAGAGCTATCGGATGGACGACGGTCCATCCGATAGCTCATCGTCTCATAATGAACTACGGCGTTTTTTGCCGAGTACGATCAACCAGAGGCCCAGGGCGACGAAAGGCAAGCTGCAGAGTAGCGGCAGGATGGCGACGAAGATGCCTCCTTGCTGGGCAGCTTCAGCGGCCTGTGGCGAGGCAGCATAGAAACCCATGGCGATCGCCACGATCCCGAAGATGACCGCCAAGAGCCAGCCAAGCAGGCTGAGCGCTCGAGCCCGACCCTGGCGCTGGCGTTCCTGGCGGGCCAGCTCCAAGGCGGCCTGGCGCTCCTGGGCAGCCTGGAACGCTTCGGGGCCCAGCTCCGGTGAA
>CAZAGA010000254.1:0-5384 GCA_964484335.1 uncultured Anaerolineaceae bacterium | reverse complement strand
TCGGTGAGCTGGCTGAGCCGGTCATGGCGCAGGCGGTAAATCCGGCTATCGCCCATGTGAGCCAGGTGCGCCAGGTCCTGGCGCAGCCAGGCCAGCGTCAGGGTAGCGCCCATGCCTTTCATGCCGGGTTGGGCAGCAGCCTCCTGGCGCAACCGCTGGCTGAATTGGGCAATTGTCTCGCGTAAGGTCAGCTCAATCACCCGGCGGGGCGAGTCAGACAGGCGCGGCAGCAGCGGTTCAAGCAATTGAGGCAGGACGGTGACCACAGCCCGCGAAGCCACCTCGCCAGCCTGTTGCCCGCCCATGCCATCCGAGACAATGTACAGGTGATGCCCTGGATCCACCAAAAAGGCATCCTGGTTGCTGGTCCGTTGCCGGCCGATATCGGTTAATCCCGCCGCCTGGATTGGCATCGTTGCTTTCCTGGCTTACAGCACCTGGTGGAGGGCTTGCAAAAACTCGCCTGCGTTTTGGTAGCGGTCGGCCGCCCGGTTAGCAAGGGCATGGTCCACCACATCGACGACACGGCGCGGCAGGCCAGGCAGGCGCTTGCCCAGCGAGACAATCTCGCCATGCAGGATGATCTCAACTTGATCATCGCCGCGCTTAAAATCGCGCGGGTAGCGCGCGGTCAGCATGTTGTACAGTGTCGCGCCCATCGCCCAAACATCCGAAACCGGCTTGACGTACTTGAAATTGGTCACTTGCTCGCGCGGCATGAACGGATACGTTCCAGCATAGCTGCCAGTGGCGGTCATGCCGCTGAAACCGGCCTTATCAAAGTTCTTGGCCATCCCCAGGTCGGCGATTTTTGCGGTCCAGGTGCCTTCGCGACCGGTTAACAGGATATTTTGGGGCTTAAGGTCCCGGTGAACGATATCCTTCTGGTGGGCGAAGGCGAGCCCTTCGAGGGCCTGGCACATCAGCGGGCCGGCTTCGTCCAACTTGAGCACCCCGCCGCGCTTCTCCATTAGCTTATCGACGCTGCCGCCTTCACAGAATTCCATCAAGAAATAGAATACACCACCAGCCGAACCCTGTTCAATGAATTCGACAATATGAGGGTGTTTCAAATCACGCGTGACGTCCATTTCGCGGAAGAATTCTTTACGGGCGTGGTCATGGACAGCCACGCGGGATAGCATGACCTTCAAGGCGACTTTCCGGCCCGTTTTCTTATGGCGAGCCAAGTACACTGCGCCCATCCCACCCTGACCGAGCTTCTTCTCAATCTCGTAGTCAGGGATGTTCGGTGGGGGCTGCTCCATGCCGCCCATCAGAGCCAGGAGCAATGCAATGGGGTCTTCTTGTTCCTTGGCCTGGCAGTCGCGGCAGATATAATCGCCCTGCCGGCCTGGAGGAATTTCCTTGGAGACATCCTTACCACAGCGACCGCAAACGGGCGTTTTAGGCTTGGCTGGCTCAGGAACCGGCTTGGGCTTTTGCGCCTGGCCGGCAGCGGCTCTTTTCTGCTCTGCTTCCTTACGAGCCTTCTCCCGGGCGGCAATCTCGGCCTGGCATTGGGTGCACAGATAAGATCCATCTGCCTGCAGGCTGGCTTTCACCTTTTCTGCAGGGATATCTTCGCCGCAGGAAACGCACATGATGGGCACCTCAACCTTAAGCTGCATTACGGTGTCGCCTGCTTTGATAATATCCTGATCCTTCAGATCGATTTGCGGGTACTGGCGCAATGCACCCTGCTCCGGCGACTCGCCCTTTTCGCGCCCACCATATTTGACCCCATTAATCCAGGTGCCGTTCAAGCTGCCCAGGTCGCGGATCCGGGCATCCGGCGGGTTCACTTCCAGGATGAAGTGATGGCGAGAAATACAATGATCGTCGGGCAGGTAGATATCGCAATCCTCCTTGACCCGGCCAAGGAAGAAGGTGTCATGCTCATCAAAGGCAAAATCCTTACCTTGATAGACGCCTTCGGTGACAACCAGTTTTACTGTGGCAGGCATCGCAACCTCCTGTTGGAGAACTTTTCTTTTAGTATACAGGCATTTCTGCTGCCTGGAACAGCGACTTCTGGCCAGTGATAGCCGACAAAGATCAGCAGATTAATCCTTATCTCGCTTGCGCATGAAGCGCTGGGCCTGAAACGCATTTGCCATCACCGATTTAGCTGCCGGAGAAGCTGCGCGCACGGCATAGATCTGGTCATCCATCTCCGCAACCATCTTGTCTGCGACCTCCTCGCCAAGCAAACCGAGATATTCGCGCAGCTTAACACGATCCTGCTCGGCCCGCTGCAACTCAGCCGGCGCGGAGCGGGCCATGGCGCGGGAATATTGCAACACCTGGGCAGCCCGCATTTGCCGGGCAACCTGTTCGGCGACCGGCAGCACGACTCCCTCGCGAAGCTGGAATTTTTCAGGGGCGACCATTCGCACGGTGACCCCGTTGAGTAAGGCCGTGAGCAGATTACCAGCCGGGGTGGTGTAACTCACTTCGCCTTCGACGCTTAAACGCTGACCGGCTTTTCCGGTCAAGAGCGTCAGGCGAAGCGGGATTTCGACCTCCAGGTCGCGGGGGATATCGCCGATTGAAATCACCGCCCGGCCATCGACTAATTCGGCCTGATAGGATGCAGACAACGGCACCAACAAAGCGCCCTGCGGCAGACGGATCTGGATCTGCACCTGGCGGGCTGCCAGGTCGGCGGCCTCGCCCAGTTCGCTAGTCAGGTAAGGGACAATTTGGTTGGCAACCTGGACATGATAGAAGCGGCCTCGCCCCTGGACAGCAATTTCGGTCATCAGGGCTTCGTTGTAGTCTGATCCTACCCCGAGGGTGGAGACCACTAAGCCCTGGCGCGAGGCTGCGCCAGCGCGTTGGCCAACCTTTTCCAGCTCTGTCTCGCCAATATTGGCCTGGCCATCACTGAGCAGGAGCAGTAAATTGGTATCAAGCTTCTGATCAAGCGCCTGCTGGACACCTAACTCCAATCCACCATCCAAAGCGGTCATCCCACCCGCCTGCAGCTCAGCGACAACACCCTCAATCTGCCGGCGAGCTTCCGAATTGACCAGGGTCGGTTTCAAGTACAGGCTAGGTTGGTCGGAGAATGCCGCCAAAGAGATGGTATCACCGTCGTGAAGGAAGCGCAGCGCCTGGCGGACAGCTTGCTTGGTATATTCCAATTTCTCGCCACGCATCGAACCGGAAACATCGATCACCGCGGTAAAGCTCATAGGCGGCCGGCCACTGGCAGTCGGGGCCGCCTGCTCGGGGGGGATATCCTTAGGGGCGCGCAGCGTCACCAGCAAGTATCGATCAAGGGTCTGCCCAGCCGGAGCGCTGACCTGGTCCAACTCCATTTGAACTTCCAGGTAAGAACCCGGCGAGCCCGGCAAGTTAGCCTGCTCAAAAGCTAGCTCTCCCCCACAGCGCGAGCATTCTTTCACCCCTTGGGGCTCGTCCTGGAGCAAGCCACAATACAGACAGCGCATCAGCTTAGCCATTTTCTCCTCCGGTTTCTAAATATTCTTCGATCTCAACAAATGAAAGATAAGCATGGGGCAGGCGGGTGGACATTTCCTGCCCTTTCCACCAGATTAATTCAGCCGAATCTTCCATGTCCAGAATTCCGTACAGGCCCTGGCATGATTCGAGCACCTGAATGAAAGCCTGGCGAATCGATTGCGACTCAACGAACAGAATGCTCATTGTGGTGCCAGGAGTGTCAAATTGAAACAATACCAGGCCATCGCCAGCTTCGGGCTGTCGATCGATCGACAGGTAAATATAGCCAATACCTACGTTCCGGTCGCTGCCTGGTGGTGCGTCCAGAGCAGCCTGGAGTTTCTCCGCCAGGCGCGGGTGGCGCTGGCGTTCCAGGTAAGCAATGATCTCCGGATCGAGGGCAAACCTCAAGACGGTCATAAAGTCCCATTTCGAGGAGGGATCATCCCAATTCAGGCGTGAACTGGTATCCAACCAGGCTTCAAAAGGCAGCGCCAGCACCCGGTCGGGAAAAACCAGCCAGGTCCCTTTTTCCAGGTCTGGTTCGGCCATCTCTGCCAGGCGTTCCAAGACTTCAAAACGCCTGGTAGACGGGAAAAATAAACGATACGAAAAATCAAGCCCCATTCTTTGCCTCAGTCGATTTTTCCAACTCGACCAGCTTCTTCCGCACAACACCGGAGCTCAACCAGCCGTACCCAGCGAAGCCCAGCTCGTCCAGGAGCGCCTGGAATTCTACATCCGTCCAGGTTGGGCGGCCTTGACGGGTCAGCGCGGCAGCGATCTCTACCTCACTGGGTTGGCGATCCAAGGGTAAAGCCCCAGCCGGCGGTCTTTGCCGGTTCAGGAAAGCCTCCAGGTAAGGCAATGCTCCTGGGTCCCAATTCGACCGGGGAGGGCTCTCCAGCTCCCAATCCAGAAACCAAAGTTTGGCGGTCTTGTCCCAGCCGCCGCTGGTAAATACCAGAGCATTGTCCGGGCTGATGGCAATCGAATTTACTTCGCTGTGCTGCCCTTCAAACGTTCGCAGGCAAGCGCCGGTTTGGGTATCCCACATTTTCATCGTATGATCCAGGCTGCCGGTGAAAGCATAGCGACCATCCAGGCTGAGCTGGACCGCAAAAACGTATGAATCATGACCCGAAAATTCTTGCAAGCTCATCCCGGCACGCAGGTCCCACAAGACCGCCGAGTAACCATTGCCAACCAGGGCAGTCTGGCTATCCAACCCCAGGCAAACCGACTTAATCGTTCCCTTGAAGCTCCAGTCAGCCAGGCAGGCGCCGCTAGCCAGATCCCAATATTTCAAGATCCCATGGTCTCCGCCCGACAGACCAAAGCGACCTTCCTCACTGATCGAAACCGCGTTGACATTCCCGGTGTGCCCCTTTAGCACCCGCAGGCAGAATCCGCTCTCGACATCCCACAAACGGACTGTCGGGTCATATGAACCGGCACAAGACAGGGCAAAGCGCCCTTCCCGACTCCAGCTTACGGAGGTGATGTAATCGCGATGACCGGTGAAAGTCTTCAAGCAAGAACCGGACTCGATATCCCACAGTTTTAGCGTATGATCAAAGCTTCCGGTGAGCAGCTTTTGGCCATCTGGACTGATCGAGATGGACTTGATGTCATTATGATGGCCTTGCAAAGCGCGCACGCACTGACCATTATCCAGATCCCAGATCCGAATTTGCTTATCGTACCCACCAGTGAAGCCCAACTTGCCTTCCGGGCTCAGGCAAACTGAGCTGACCAGGCTCTCGTGCCCTTCAAGAGTCTGGACGCACCAGGCCGCCGACAGTTTGCCCCGTGGCAACCGCCGATATAAAGCGGTCCATTCTTCCAAAGCTGCCCTGTCGCGCTCGAAGCCAGATTGTGACCTGGCGGTGCGCAGGTGGATGGCGGCCTGG
>CAZAGA010000253.1:0-5404 GCA_964484335.1 uncultured Anaerolineaceae bacterium | reverse complement strand
GGCATGCTCAGGTGGTACAGGTTGCAGCGTTCGATCTTCATAAGGTGGCATCTCCATGGCTGAGAACGTAAAAGCTGCGCGGGGTAGCCCCCGGCAGGTGAACGAAATCGGTGACGACAAAGCCCTGGTCGAACAAACGCTCGAATAGGCTGCGGGTGTGCAGTCGCCAGGTCAGCGCCAAGTCCAGATTAAAATGGCGCAGGGCCTGGAAATCGGCCGGAATTTCCACCAGCAGCAAGCTGTCCTGCTCACTGGTTAGCCGCTCGAACCGGTCCGCTTCACCCGGCTTGGGGAAGTCGTTCGGCCCGGCGCTGGAGGGGTTGAGGATCTCGGCTCCCGCCGCCAGATAATGCGCCAGGTCAAGCTGCAAGCGCGGTCGCTTGCTCAAGTGCACTGCTACCCGGCGGGTATTGACCCACCAATCGACCTGGAAGCGATCAGAAGGCAGGCCAGCATTCAACGCATCGTACATCGTGCCATACGCGTCCGGCAGATAGGTCGAGCAAACCGCGCCCAGGCGGGCGATATTCAGGTAACCATTCCGGCTGAGCAACGGATCGTAGGTCCAGGTGATCCGGTCGATGCCCTGCTGGCGGACCATCTGCCACTGGGCGCGCTTGAGGGCAAAGCCGATACCAAGATCGCGCTGCTCCGGGTCCACTGCCAGCATGTGCGAGCAATGCTTCAGGCGCGGGCCATCGGGTGTGGTATACAGGCCAGGAAAGCCAAAAACAAAACCGGCCAGGCGGTAGCCTTCCGCCAGGCCCGGCTGGCTGGAAAAGGCGCTGGTCGGACCGGCCGACGGGCGTCCTTCTACCGCGACGAACGCGCCGATCACCAGCCCGCCGTTGTGGGCGGCGGTCAGCAGCAGGTGACCGGGGACAATTTCTGTCTCATTGCCTGGCCAGACCCGGCGCTGGAGTTCTTCGACCGCGGCCATCTGGCCAGGCTGGTCGAGGATTTGCAAGCGAAAGGCGGTGCGGGAGAGTCCAGGGGAAGTCATGCCGGGTTCAGGAGCGGGCGCCGGAGGGTTTACGCAAGAGCGAGCCGCGCCATTCGGCCGCCTGCAGGTAAGCCAGGCGCTGGGAGAACCGCGAAGGCATCAGGCCAAAGATGCGGGGCATGGTATCCAGGCTGGTGGTGCGGTTGGCAGCCAGGTAATCGAGCCAGTAGACCGTGGTCGGAAAGCGAGGAAAGGTTGACTCCAGGAAGACCGTCAAGCCACGCAGGTAGGGCGGGTTGACTGAGACGATCCGCCTGCGCAGGCCGCTGTTTTCCATCACCAGATCAACGATCGTGCGGAAGTCAAGATATTCAGGACCGCCGATATCAATCGTCCGGTTGAGGGTATCGGGCTCGTCGAGCGCCCAGGCCAGGCAGGTCACCAGATCTTCAACCCACAAGGGTTGGAGCAGCACTTCGCCACCGCCCGGCATCAGGAAGACCCCTGGCAGCGCAGATAAGACGCGGGCAATGCCGGTGGTCAGCCCGTCGCCGGGGCCAAAGACGATCGCTGAACGCAAGATGGTGTAGTTCAACCCACTGCGGCGGATTGTCTCCTCGGCAATCGCCTTGGCTTTCAAGACCGGGTAAGCCGAGGCACGGTCCGCGCCAAGATGGCTGACATAGAACAGGCGCTGAACACCCGCGTCCAGGGCGGCGTTCACCACCGCCCGGGTGCCCTGGATCTCGATATCCATCAGGCTGGAGCGGGCGCCCTGGCGTTCGCTGCTGGCAAGGTGATAGACCGTATCCACCCCAACCATTGCCGCCCGCAGGCCGCGCTCGTCGGCCAGGCTGCTGACCGCCGCCTCGACCGGCACACCAGTCGGCAGCTCGGGCGAGCGCGGGGAAGGCCGGATCAGCGTACGCAGCAACATCCCGCTCTCGGTCAAACGCCGGATCAAGGCTTTACCGACAAAACCAGTGCCGCCAGTGATTAAGATCATAGGTTAGAAATTATAGCACGCAGGATTCCTATGGTAGACTAATTAAGGAGGAGGACTGTATTAATGAGTGGATATTACCGCTTTCCCACGATCTATGCTGACAGCATCGTTTTTAACTGCGAGGATGATCTATGGTCAATTCCTAGCAGCGGAGGGACCGCCCGGCGGTTGACTTCCAACCTGGGCGAGGCCACCCGGCCGTGGTTTTCCCCTGACGGAAAGATCCTTGCCTTCGTCGGGCGGGAAGAAGGCCAGCCAGAGATCTTTACCATCCCAGCCGAAGGTGGCCCTGCGCAGCGGATGACCTACCTGGCTGGCAGCCTGTGCCTGACGGCAGGCTGGTCGCCGGATGGCAAGCTGCTATTTGCCAACAATGCCGGCCACTGGTACCTGCGGTTTACCCATCTTTACGCCCTCGAACCGGCCGGCGGCCCACCCGAGCAGTTGCCCCTCGGTCTGGCGCGAGCCATTGCGTACGGGCCAAATGGTGGGCTGGTACTCGGACGCAACACCGACGACCCGGCGCGCTGGAAGCGTTACCGGGGCGGTACTGCCGGCCAGCTCTGGATCGATGAAAGCGGCCAGGGTAGCTTCCGCCCATTGCTCAAACTCAATAGCAACCTCTCCTCGCCTCTCTGGCTGGGCGAGCCTGGCACACCGGGACGCATCTACTTTATCTCTGATCATGAAGGGGTCGGCAACCTGTATTCCACGCTGCCGTCGGGGGAAGATCTGCAGCGCCACACCCGTCACAGTGATTATTACGTACGCAACGCCAACAGCGACGGACGGCGGATCGTTTACCATGCCGGGGCCGACCTGTATCTCTTCGACCCGGCCAATGGGGAAAGCCGCCTGGTGCCGGTCGAGTTGCATTCGCCGCGCACCCAGCGCAACCGGAAATACGTGGACGCTGGCCGTTACCTGCAGGAGGTCGAGTTGCATCCCCAGGGCCAGTCGGTTGCTTTGACCAGCCGTGGGAAATTGTTCAGTTTCGCCAACTGGGAAGGCGCGGTCACGCCCTACGGCTCAAACAGCGAAATGGAAGCGCCGGAACATCCCCATACTGCTATCCGCTACCGTTTGCCAGCCTGGTTGAACGACGGCAAGCGCCTGCTGGCAGTCAGCGACGAGGGCGGCGAAGAACGCTTCTTGATCTTCAACTGCCGGGAAGACCCCACTCCTGGAGATGTGCTAGATGGGCTGGACATCGGACGGCCAGAGGCTATCGCCGTCAACCCGGTCAAGGATCAAATCCTGTTCAGCAATCATCGCTACGAGCTGCTCTTCCTGGACCTGGCGACCCGCGAGCTGCTGGTGATCGACCGCGGCCAGGCAAATCCGATCCGCGGCTTTGCCTGGTCGCCAGATGGCGAATGGGCAGCTTACAGCGTCTCGATTAGCCTGCAAACCCAGGCCCTGAAATTGTGGAAAGCCAGCAGCCGCGAGACCAGCCTGCTGACCCGGCCTGTGCTGCGCGATGTCCAGCCTGCCTTTGACCCCAAAGGCAAGTACCTGTATTTCCTGTCTTACCGTAGCTTTGAGCCGGTCTATGACCATTTACATTTCGATTTGAGCTTCCCGGTCGGGATGAAACCGTACGTGATCACCCTACAAAAGGATCTGCCTTCGCCCTTCATTCCCCAGCCCAGGCTGGAAGACGAAGGCTGCGAGCCGAAACAAGAAGATGGGGAGGATGGCCCAGAGGAACAGACCCCACCCGTTGAGCAGCCCAACCCGGATCCAGACAACCCTCCTGCTGCAGAACCAGGCAGCCAGGCTCCCACCGAAAGCGAAGCCCAGCCGCCAGAAGCTCCGGCCGGTGAGGCCGCCCCGAAGCCGGTCGAAAGCAAGCCCGGCCCGGCTCTATTGGTCATCGACCTGGAAGGCATCCAGGAACGCGTCCTGGCCTTTCCGGTCCAAGAAGGCATTTACGGTCGGATTTTAGGCCTGGAAAACGGTAAGGTGCTCTATTCGCGTTACCCGATCCAATCCGCACTCGACCCAGATCCTCCGGATGGGCCGCCGGCGCGTGGCTCGCTGTGGGTGTATACCTTCGAAGAGCAAAAAGAGGAACGGCTGACCAACGGCCTGACCGACTTCCAGCTCTCGCGCAACAGCAAGTGGCTGTTATACCGCACCGGCAACCGGCTGCGCGTCCTGAAGAGCGGCGAAAAACCCGCCAATGATGGCGAAGGCGCTACTCGTAAAACCGGTTGGCTAGACCTGGGGCGGGTCAAGGTGGCCGTGCTGCCCGGCGCAGAATGGCGGCAGATGTTCCGCGAAGCCTGGCGGTTGCAGCGCGACCAGTTCTGGACCGAAAACATGTCTGAAGTAGACTGGCTGGCTATTCACGACCGCTACCTGCCGCTGGTCGATCGCCTGAGCAGCCGGGCAGAGTTTTCGGACTTGATGTGGGAAATGCAGGGCGAGCTAGGCACCTCGCACGCCTACGAATTTGGCGGCGATTACCGGCCACAGCCGTTCTACCAGCCGGGCTTCTTGGGCGCTGAATTTGCCTTCGACCCAGTAAAACAGGGCTGGCGGGTCGTCCACCTGCTGAAAGGCGATTCATGGAACGAAGAGGCTGAATCGCCGCTGCGCCAGGCGGGGGTGAATGTCCAGGAAGGCGATATCTTGCTAGCGGCCAACGGGCGGCGCTTGGGCAAGACACTGCCGCCAGGTGCAGCGCTGGTCAACCAGGCCGGCAACGAGGTGACCCTGAGCATCTTGCCAGCCGCCGGCGGCCCGGCCCGGCTGGTGACAGTCAAGACCCTGGCCAATGAAAATGCATTGCGTTACCGGGAATGGGTCGAAAGCAACCGCCAGGCGGTCCATCAGGCCACTGGCGGGCAGGTCGGCTACCTGCACATCCCGGATATGATGGGCTCCGGCTATGCCGAGTTCCACCGCGGCTACCTGGCTGAGGTGGACCGCCCCGGGTTGATTATTGACGTCCGCTTCAACCGTGGCGGGCACGTCTCGCCCCTGCTGCTCGAAAAGCTGGCCCGCCGCCGGCTGGGCTACGATCAGTCGCGCTGGAGCCAGTTTCTAAACCCCTACCCACCAGAATCGGTCCTCGGCCCAATGGTAGCCCTGACCAACGAGTTTGCCGGTTCGGACGGCGATATGTTCTGCCATGCCTTCAAGCTGATGGGATTAGGACCACTGATCGGCGTGCGTACCTGGGGTGGGGTGATCGGGATCGAGCCGCGCCACAGCCTGGTGGATGGAACGATCACCACCCAGCCCGAGTATTCCTTCTGGTTTAAAGATGTTGGCTGGGGGGTTGAGAATTACGGCACCGACCCGGACATCGAGGTCGATATCCTGCCGCAAGATTATGCCCGCGCGACCGATCCGCAACTCGAGCGGGCTATTGAAATCATTACCCGGCAGATGCAGGAGAATCCACCTGCCCTGCCGGACTTAACCCAACGCCCCAGCCGGGCTCT
>CAZAGA010000252.1:2888-5409 GCA_964484335.1 uncultured Anaerolineaceae bacterium | reverse complement strand
ACCTCTCCGCCAGGCTGGGCATCTCGCCCCAGGCGCTGCTGCAGGAATATCCCCTTCGTCCATGATTTGTAGGGGCGGGTTAACCTGCATATCGTCGCTACTGTGGATCGCCAAAGATGGCATCTCGTTCGAATCTAGCCATCCCCCGAAAAACCGCCCTTCAGTGCCTCAGTGTTTCTTCAGCGCCTCAGTGGTTCAGTGTTTCGGCGATCTGGTTTCGATATCTTGCCCATCTGATTCTAAATCGAATTGCCTATCCACGTTAACCTGCCCCTACACGATCATCGGGTTGTCTCCCCCCATTTTTGCCCTTCAAAATGGGGGGAGATACAGAGGGGGGTCGCATCCCCCGCAAACCCGCCCTTCAGCGCCTCCGTGTTCTTTTCAGCGCCTCCGTGTTCTTTTCAGTGCCTCAGTGTTTCTTCAGTGCCTCAGTTTCTTCAGTCCCTCAGTGGTTCTATTGTAGTAGGCCCCAAAAACTGGACAGTACCCCAAGGGGTAGGGTAATATACAGGAAAGAGGATCACGATGCAGGAATTTCTGGAACGAGCGCCACATCTGGCCCATTGGGTGTATCATCATGAGCTGTATCTTAACTTGATCAAGGCCTCCTTAGCCGGTACGCCCGTAGCTCCGCCGAAGCTGATAACTTCTTCTCACCACAGGGGTTGCGCCCACCCTAGGGTGGCAATTCGTTAGGATCAAGATATTAGCATGAGTATCATTTGGACTGTTGAAGGAGATAAGACTTCGTGGGCAGAATGGGCAAGTCGAATGACCTTGTCCGCATCGTCGAAACTTGCAAGCTTCCTTGTATCTGATTTTCATTCCAGTGGTAATTCTTGGGCGCTTGATATTGGTTGTGGCACAGGACGAGCATTTGTGCCCCTGTCTCGTAACGGCTTCAAAATCATTGGCATTGACCCCATCCGTTCTGCTACCAGAATTAGTTTGGAAAGAGCGAAAAAGGAACACCTCACCGCGTTACCTGTTCAAGCCACCGCCATTCAACTACCCATTCAGAGTAATTGCATTAAATTGGTATTCGCCCTTGGAATACTTTTCCATCTTACTCCCGCAGAATTAGGAGTTGCGCTCCAAGAAATATTCAGGGTTCTCGATCAAGAAGGTGTAGCAGTTTTGCATTTTCTCGATATTGATGATTGGCGTCGTAGTCTCGCGGAATCGGTCAAAACCGAAAATTTACCTCTCCTCAGTTATCATGCAATCATAACTTGCTTTTGTTCTCCTGAGATAATTCAAGATAAAATAAAGTTATCAGGACTTAAAATCGAAAAAACGAAATTTAGAACTTCTCGAGATGAACAGGGCGAACGCAGAGAATGGCTGTTCTATTGTGTCCGCTAAATTCTGTCTTCTCCACCGGGCAGCAACCAAGATAAGTCAAGCGCAAGTTGCCAACAAAAATAGACCACTCTGCCCAAACTGTGGATTCATTTACTATCGAAATCCTTTTCCAACCGTAAGTGTTCTGGTTATTCAGAATGGCACGCTCCTCTTAGGAAAACGACTGGTTTTATCTGGAATATAACTCCAGCCGGTTACCGTCTGGATCGGCAATCAACAAAAAACCATGTCATTATCTATCCACTCTCGTAAGATAACGACATTGGCCTGAGCAAGCCTTTCTTTGGTTTGCGCCAAATCATCTACTTCCTGGACGCCCAGCGCTGAGCGTTACCGGCGCTCAGCCGAAGGGAAAGCGTCCGCTGCACGCTGTGTTGGGCGGCCATTCATTTTCTAGCCCAGCCAATTACCGGCAAGAAAACCAAAATAGCTTACTGCGATGCTCAAGACGGTTCCCCATGCCAGGTCAACAATCGTGATGAGCAACGGCCAGTCCTTCACAGTTGCCAGATTAGTCAGATCATAGGTTGCGTAGGTCACCAGCCCAAACAAAGCTGCGCGCAGGAGGGTTGTTTTGAGCGAATTTTCCTCCAGGCCTGGTAAAACCACGAAGACCAGGATGCCTGCGATGAACAGCAAATAGAAAATTACCGCCGCGACCCAGTTGGTATTCGGACTCAAAAGAAAACCAAGTTGCTCGCGATAGAAACTGCGAGCAACCAGGCCCAGCCAGACCATGTCAATCGCGAAGAACGCGCTAAGTATTGTGAAATAGAGTTTTAAATAAAAAGCCATAATTCACCTTGTCACAAGCCAATTGAGCATGATCCTCCGGCCTGACACAAATATTATATACCTGGACTGTTGAAAGAGAAGTTTCGTCCCCGTCACTATCTACGTAAACCTGCCCCTCCCCGCTCGTTGGATTGTCTCTCCCCATTTTTCCCCTTCAAAATAGGGGGAGAAAAAGAGGGGGGTCGCCTCTCAGTGCCTCAGTGTTTCTTCAGCGCCTCCGTGTTCTTCAGTGCCTCAGTGTTTCTTCAGCGCCTCCGTGTTCTTTTCAGTCCCTCAGTGTTTCTTCAGCGCCTCCGTGTTCTTTTCAGTCCCTCAGTGTTTCTTCAGCGCCTCCGTGTTCTTTTCAGTCCCTCAGTGT
>CAZAGA010000252.1:0-2788 GCA_964484335.1 uncultured Anaerolineaceae bacterium | reverse complement strand
CTCCGTGTTCTTTTCAGTCCCTCAGTGTTTCTTCAGCGCCTCCGTGTTCTTCAGTGACTCAGTGTTCCTTCAGCGCCTCCGTGTTCTTTTCAGTCCCTCAGTGTTTCTTCAGCGCCTCCGTGTTCTTCAGTGACTCAGTGTTCCTTCAGCGCCTCAGTGTTTCTCCGTTGACTTTCCTCCTCACTTAAGCTATAATTTGGTTACCAAAACGTTTTGGTAAACGCCCGAGCGACCTGGTTCCTTTTGAACCTCGCCTGGCAGGGGGAATGTCGGGGTTCGTTTCGGCGTATCTCTTGCCTTCGCTTCGCCCTCGCCATCTTCGCCAGCCTGCGTCCCTCGGATGGTTAGTTCAGGTAAAGGAGCCATCCCATGTTGAAAGAAACCGACCTCCAGGAATTTCACGCCCGCTTCATCCAGGAACGCGCCGGCCTGCTCCAGGATATCCAGCGCGAGCAAGCCCGCCTGCAGGCGTATACCGAAGAAAACCCCGACCCACTTGACCTGGCGGATCGCAGTCGCTACCAGGAGATCTCACTCCACCGCCTGGAGAACCTCCAAAAATGGCTCGCTGAAATCGAAGCCGCCTTGCAGCGCCTGCGCGACGGCAAGTATGGCCTGTGTGTACGTTGCGGAAAGCCGATTAACCCGGAGCGCCTGGCCGCCATCCCGGCTGCCGCTTATTGTATCCGCTGCCAGGCTCGCCAGGAAAGCCTCTACCCCTAGAACTGCTCCCGGACCGGCCTGCGCCCCGGGGGAGAAAGGAAGGATCCATGCACCAATTGGAGATCCGCAAATTGACCGCCCTGAAAAGCTACCCGGCCGTCTCGATCTTAATGCCCACCCACCGCACCTGGCCAGACAACCAGCAAGACCCCATCCGGCTGAAAAACCTGGTCGCCCAGGTGGAGCGCCGCCTGCTGGACGAGTTCCCTCGCCGCGAAGTCGCCCCGCTCCTCTCCCATGTCGAGCGGCAGGTGGCCGGGTTGGATTTTCGAAACCTGCAGGATGGCCTGGCGATTTTCGCCAGCGCCGAATTTTCCACCTCCCACTTGCTGCCTTTCCCGGTCCGCGAGCGGGTGGTGATCGACCAGAACTTTGCCATCCGGGATATCGTCTTCTCCCTCAACCGCCGGCAGCGCTACTGGTTGCTCGTGCTGAGTGAAAAACCGGCCCGCCTGTACCAGGGCCAGGATCAAGAATTGGAAGAAATTACGCAGTCCGGCTTCCCACTGACCCACACCGGCCCAGGCGGTACCGAGCCATTGCCCGGCGGCTTTGGCATCCGCCGCTCGGCCTATCGCGATGAATACGACCGTAAGTTCTTCCGCCAGGTCGATTCCGCCCTCAGCCAGGTGCTCGCCGAGAGCCAGGATCCGCTCTTCGTCGCAGGGGTCGATCGCAACCTGGCCTTCTTCCAGGAAGTCAGCCAGCGGGCGGGGAGCGTGGCCGGGACGCTGCCGGGCAGTTACGATTCAACCCCCCCGGCCGAGCTGGTCGCCCGGGTCTGGCCGCTGGTTGAAGTGCATGCCTCCACCCAGCGCCAGCAAGCCCATGCTGAGCTGGAGGCAGCCGCCGCGGCCGGGCAGATCCGGGCTGGCCTGGCCGCCATCTGGCCAGCCGCGCTGGACGGTCGCGGCGCCTTGTTGCTGGTCGAGCGCGATGTCCACACTCCGGCCCTGCTTACCCAGGACGGGCGCTCTTTGCAGCCGGTCGCGAACGGCGTCGCCGTCGCAGACGGTGAAGGTTTCGAAGATGCTGTCGATGAAATCATCGCAATTGTGCTGGAAAAGGGCGGGCGGGTCGTCTTCACCGCCAACGGCCGCCTGGAAGGGTATGGCCGGATCGCCCTGGTGCTGCGCTATTAATCCCTGTTCAGCCCAGGAAGGAGGCAACCATGTTTAAAAATATCCTCGTCGCAGTCGATGGATCAGTGCACGGTTTGAAGGCTGCCCGGGTGGCCGGCGAGCTGGCCCGTTCGATGACCACCGAGCGCCTGTGGGTCGTGGCGGCTTACGACCCGCTCCCCGATTACATTGGCCAGCCATTCCAGTCCGAGGCCATCGCCGCCCGCATGCTCCAGGCCGAGCAGGTCCTGGTCGCTGCCCAGGCCGAGATCGGCCAGGTTCCCGGGCAATTGGTCAAGGAAGTCCTTGAAGGCCCACCGGCCGAAGCCATCCTGGCTGTGGCTGAGGCCCGCGCCGTTGACCTGATCGTCATGGGTACGCGTGGCCTGGGCCGCCTGGCCAACCTGCTGGTCGGCAGCCAGAGCCAGAAAGTGCTCACCCAGGCCGCCTGCCCGGTCCTGCTGGTACGCTGAACGAGCTGCCAGCCGGGGCAGGTTTTCCCTTGCCGGTGGCTCGGTTTCGTTATCCTGCCCATCCGGTTCCAAATCGACCTGCCTACCCACGCAAACCATTGTTGCGCGGTAGGGGCGGGTTAACGTGCATATCGTCGCTACTGTGGATCGCCAAAGATGGCATCTCGTTCGAATCTATCCATCCCCCGCAAACCCGCCCTTCTCAGTGCCTCAGTGTTTCTTCAGTGCCTCAGTGTTTCAGTATCCAGCCGCACAAAATGCTCGATCCTGTTTCTGCGCAGTGCAGCCTGGACCAGCTTTGGGAAAGCTGGCAAGCCACCCGCCGGACCGATCAACGTTGGGCGGGCCAGGCGATACTCCTGCCGCTTCCAATACAGCCCGCACTCCCCCGCGGCCAGGATATTCTTCAACCAATCCACCTGCTTTCCATACGTCAGAGCGATCACAAAACCATCCCCGAGCGGCTCGGCG
>CAZAGA010000251.1:0-5430 GCA_964484335.1 uncultured Anaerolineaceae bacterium | reverse complement strand
ACAGCCGTGATTGGCCGGATTTATACCGGGAAGGTTGTCCGGGTCACCGATTTTGGGGCGTTTGTTGAAATCCTGCCCAATATCGACGGCATGGTTCATATTTCCCAGCTCGATTCCCAACGGGTTGAAAAGGTCGAAGATGTCGTCCGGGTTGGTGACGAGATCACTGTGATGGTGACTGACATCGATTCAGCCGGAAAAATCCGGCTCTCGCGCCAGGCAGTATTGGAAGGCTGGACGGCTGAGGAAGCGGCAGAGCGTGACCGGCCGCGCAGCGGTGGGGGCGGACGTCCCGCTGGCGGCGGTGGGCGTGGTGGGGAGCGCGGCGGCGACCGGCGAGGTAATGACCGGCGCAGTGGCGGCGACCGCGGCGGACGCCGGTAAAACGAGTTTCTAATAAAAAGGGGCTGTCCAAGCGCTCTTTTTGGACAGCCCCTTTTTCGTTTGTTAGGGACTAATTTTGGGCGAAGGTGTCAATCAAGAGTTTGACATCGCCGCCGACTGGATACAGAATAGGGCAGGTGCAGCCGTGCCGGCGGTACTCTTCAACCTTGGCCCGCGCTTCGTCCGGCGTGCCGGAAGCTGAAATTCGTAAAATCAGCTCTTCAGGCACCAACGGGCTGGCGCGCTTGATCTGCTCCTTGGTGGCAGGCCAGCCCAGGATGGATTGGATTTCTTTGACCACCTCATCGGAAACGCCGGAAGCCTTGGCAATATGCGGTTGCTGGGCCAGGTATTGGGTCAGCAACTGGCGGGTGGTCTCGATCGCCCGGTCGTGATCGTGATCGACGGAGCACACGATCAGTTGAGGGGTATCCATATCGGCGAGCTTGCGGCCGGCTTTCCTGGCGCCAGACTCAAGCAGTTCCAGGGCATTATCGTTGTATTCGGGGGGAACGCAGTAATTGAGCACGCAGCCATCGGCAATTTCCCCGGTCATTTCCATCATCTTGTCGCCAGTGGCGCCGATCATAATCGGGACCTGGCGTGGCTCGCGCCGGCCATGGACCACATCCAGCTCAATTCCATCGACATGGACAAACTCGCCATGGAAGGTGACCCGTTCCATTGCCAGTAGGCGGCGTAGGACCTCGACGGTTTCACGCATGGCGGTGAGTGGTTTACGCCGTTCGATACCGACATTGCGAGCCAATGGGTCCCACCAGGCGCCGATGCCGCAGATGATCCGGCCGGGCGCCAGGTCATCCAGGGTCAGGTAGGTGGCTGCAAGCAAGCCGATATTACGGGTCCAGTTGTTGATCACACCCGAGCCAACCTTTAGTTTTTCGGTAACAGCGGCATAGGCGGCCATCGGGACAATGGCATCGCGCACCAGGCGCGATTCGGCCTGCCAGACGGCTTCAAAGCCCCGTTGTTCGGCATAACGAACGTAATCTAGGCCATCTCGCAGGTCGTGGGCGTCTTGCAGGTAGAGAGCAACGCGTTCGGTCATACAGCCTCCATGAAAGTTTAAGTATCGAAATTCATTTGGTCCAGGTCGCCAGGTTCAGGCAGGATCGATTCAAATTCCTGGCTGACCTGATCGAGGTCTTCGGGAAGGTCCATATCCAAGGCCAGGGAGGGGAGGTCGACGATCTCGAGATGAGCGCCGACTTCTACTGCCCGCTGGCAATGACGCTGGAAAGAGTTCGGCCCAAACTCATAGTCGATCAGGCCGACCGGGCAGACCAGCAGCGCATTGGTACCCTGGCGGTGGCGGTCTGGAGCGACCACAATGACCGGCGGTTCCTTGGCCAATTCGAGCATAGCATATACATCCTGGGGAGTGAGCAGGGGCAAATCGGCCGGGACGATCAAGACCCCTCGGATGTTGTAATTGCGTACCACTACCGTCGCACGGGTAAGGGCGATATTGAGTTGGGACGAGCCATTTTCCTGGACGGTGCGAGCACCGTGCTCGCGCGCTAAAGCCAGAGCTGATGGATCACGGCTGATGACCAGGACTTGTTCGATTTCAGGGACCGCCGTCAGCGTGGCTAAGGTGTGGTCGAGTAGACGGCGATTCAGGTCGGCGCGCTCATCCTGGCTGAGCACGGCGGACAAGCGGGATTTTCCAACGCGTAAAGGCTTGACTGGGACGATGGCCCATAAAGTCATCGCTTAGTTTCCCTTTCTGATGCGAGAATTGACAAGCTTGTTTGAAGTCCATCTTGACTTCCGTGCGTTGGGCGACTTCTACAAATTCAAACCGAACTCAAGTACCTGCTGCGCCAGGCGTTGGCGATCAGTAGGCGTCTTCATCAAGGTATCCACGACGAGCGGCTGGATGCCGAGATCCTGGATGGCCGGGGTCAAATGCCGGTCGCTGCTGTCCAGGACGAAACCGGCCAGCAAGCCGTGATACTGTCGAGCCACCGATAGGGCCGAGGGTTCAATGCCCAACTCGGCATACATCTTCGCTGCCGGGCCTTTTACCGCTTGCCCGGCGATGATCGGCGAAACGGCCACAACTTGCTGTGCAGCCAGGGCTGACTTGATGCCCGGTACGGCCAGGATGGGGCCGATGCTGACCCAGGGATTCGATGGGCAGATCACAACCAGCCCGGATATCTCGATGGCTTCCAGCACCCCCGGCGCGGGGTGGGCGAGCTTAATGTTGTTAAAGCGAAAACCGGTTACCTGCGGACGGCATTGCTGGTGAACGAAATATTCCTGGAAGGGCAGCTCACCGCGCTCCATAGTATACACCGAAGTGGGTGTGGCGTCATCACTCATCGGCAGGACGGTCGCAGCGATGCCCCAGGCGCGGCAAACTCGGTTGGTGAACTGGGTGAGAGTCTCGCCCTGAGCCAGGCGGCGGGTACGTTCGATGTGTAAACCCAGGTCTCGGTCTCCAAGATTGAACCAATCGGGCCCTTCCAATTCCCTAATCGTTTGAATGGCTGACCAGGTTTCTTCCGAGCGCCCCCAGCCAGTGGTCGGGTTGGCCCGGCCCGCCAGGGTATAGCAAACCGTATCCAGGTCGGGGCAGATTTTTAGGCCAAAATGCTCAAAATCATCGCCGGTATTGACAATCACGGTTAAGCGCCCTGGTGGTAGACAGGCCGCCAGGCCGTCCGCCAGCCGAGCGCCGCCGACCCCACCTGCCAGGGCGACGACCCTGGTGGGGAATTCCGGCTTTAGCGAGGAGGAAGTTAGCATGTTTGAGGGTTCAGCCTCTGGAGATCAGTTGGGCGGCTTGCATTCCCTGCGAACTGGCAGCCAATGCCACCGCTTGCTCGAATTCGGTGCAGCCGAGCAGCAGGTTGATTTCCAGGTCGCGCTTGAATAAGTCAACTGTCACCAGGATGGCCTCCAACCGGGGTGGGACCAGCGATCCAAGCCACAGGTCAATTCCGGCGCCATCGCCGGAGGTGGTGCCCGCCAGGTAACCATAGTCCAAGGGGTATACCATTTCCGGAAAGTTTGGATGGCGTGAGCCCTTCGGACGGTCGATGATAACCTGATGCGAAGCAACCAGGTTATCTAAATAATTCCAGAAATTGGGCGAATCTACCATAAAGTTTGAGTGAATCCTTAGCGGAATAAATCCTGTTCTTTTGGGCGGATGAGCTCAGAAAAAGCGCCCTCGCGCAGAGGGTAAGGAAAACCGCGGACATGGATCACCGGCGTGCCTTCGGCAGCCTGTCCCATCAGCAAAGAAGCCGCGGCGGCCAATTCGTCAGCGGCGCCGACCAGGGTGATGCGCAGTTGATAACCAAATAGATCGGGCTGGCCGCGCAGATCGACCAGGCCGGGCAGCCCGGACAGGCCGATGCAAACGCCAACTGTGCCCAGCCGCCAGGCGCGCCCATGGGAGTCGATGATCATTACCCCGATCCGCTTACCGCTGAACTGTTCCAGGCAGAGGCGGATGGCCGCCGCTGAAGCATCGGGGTTTTCCGGCAGGAGCAGCAGCCACTCAGCCGGGTCGGCGCCTGGCAGCGTTTTTGATCCGGGTTGAACGTTCGAATGGTCGATACCGGCGTTGGCGCAGACAAAGCCCAGGCGGTGTTCAACGATCAGGGTACCGGGGCGGGCGCGCAGGATTTCCCGGCTTTCGCGTAAGACAAGCTCGACCTGGCGTGGGTCCTTATCGGTCTGGGCAGCCAGCTCCACGGCGTGTGGCGAAGGCTGGACCTGTGAAAGATGCACCAGGCGACCTTCGGCTTTCGAGACGATTTTTTGGGCGATTACCAGGATATCGCCATCCTGCAAACGGATCGATGACTGGTCGAGAGCGGCCCACAGAATCCCAGCCAGGTCATCGCCTGGCTGGATGAGAGGAAACTGCTCGAGTGGAGTCAGGGTAAGAGTCATTCACTCAAACCGGCAATATTGACCGTGGCGGTTTTAACACCGTAGCGTTTGTTGATGCTGATCAACAGAGAGGTGATACCTTCAACCACGATTGCGTTATCCAGGTTGCCGGCATAATAGGCTCGCATCCCTCCCTTTTGGGCTAGCTCGATTACCTGGTCGGCCGCTGCCGGGTCGTCGGCGCAGACCAGGACGTCGGTTTCCAGCGGTCGATCGAGCTTGACCAGGGCGTGGGCGGGGACATTCTGGAAGGCCGCGACCACGCGCACCTCAGGGCCGAGCAAATTCTGGGCCAGGCGTGCGGCCGAAGGCGGTGCCGGTGGGCGCGGGTCGCGAAAGTCGACCCGGGCGGTGGCGTCGACCAGAATCTTGCCCTGTAAATCATCTTTCAGGCCCTCCAGGGCAGCCTGGTGGGCAGAGGCGACTACGGTCAGGACGCACAGGTCAGCCTGGCGGGCAGCCGGGCCGTTTTCAAGGCCAATCACCCGTTGAGCGCCAATGCGTTCATTCAGGCTGGCTGCGGTGGCCTGGGCTTTTTCAAGCTGGCGCGAGCCGATAATGATCGAATAACCGGCATTAAGCCAGCGCAGCGCCAGACCGGGGCCCTCTTTACCGGTGCCACCTAAAATTGCGATCGTAGGTAAGGGAGTGGATGAGTTCATAATTCTCCTGATTGGGCAATGTCTATTTATATTCCGGGTCAGGCTCAATCCACCGGAACATATTTCTCATAGCGCTCCCAGATGGCGGGTGCTAAGGAGCGGGCACGGGCGGCGATGGCCTCTTCATCCATCGTCAGCAATTGGCGGTCGCGCATTAAGATCTTGCCAGAAGCAATGGTAGCAGTTACCATGCTTTCGTGGAAGCCAAAAATAATTTGCCAGGGCAGGTTGCCGGCAGTGAGAGGGGTGTGTGGGTGGTAATCGACCAGGATCAGGTCAGCCAATGCACCGGGTAACAAGACGCCTAAGGGGGCCTGGGGGAAGAACATCCCAGCCAGGCGGGCATTGTTATAGATCGCCATCTGGGCTACCTGCATCCCGTTCATTCGGCGTGGATCACGGTTCCAGGCTTTTTGGAGCAAGTAGGCGAACTTCCATTCCGTCCACA
>CAZAGA010000250.1:0-5431 GCA_964484335.1 uncultured Anaerolineaceae bacterium | reverse complement strand
TCAATGCGGTTTTCATGTTGACTTCCTGCTCCTGCTCGATGTGTGCTAAAACTATATCATAATTGCCGTTAAAATAGAGCTAGTGGAGACCTGAGATGACCCTGACCGTCTGGATCCTGGGCGACCAGTTGTTGGAAGATCACCCCGCCCTGGCGGCGGCCGAAGCAGTCGCCGGGCGTGAGAACCTGAGCGTGGTGCTGGTCGAGAGCCGGGGGTTGGCGGCCCGGCTGCCCTACCAGCGCAAGAAGCTGGTACTGCTGTTCAGTGCGATGCGCCATATGGCCGAGCGGCTGGCCGGGCAGGGCTATCGGGTCGAATGCCTGGAGGCGCCGGATTTGCTCCGCGGCTTGCGCCAGCATCTTAGCCAGGTTGGCGCGGCCGGGTTGTACAGCATGGCCGCCAGCACCCTCAACGGGCGGCGCTTCCAGGATTCCCTGGCCGGGCGGCTGGGCATCCCGGTGACCATCCTGCCCAACGGCCAGTTCCTGGGCGAGCGCTACCAGCCGTTTTCCAATCCACAGCCCGCTAAGCGCACTATGATGGAATATTTCTACCGGGCGATGCGCCAACATTTCCAGATTTTGCTCCAACCGGATGGCAGTCCCCTGGGCGGTAAATGGAATTTCGACGCCGAAAACCGCCAGCGCCTGCCCGCTGGCCTGAATCCGCCCGAGCGGCTGCGCTTCCCGCCCGACGTGCTCACCCGCCAGGTGATGGCTGAAGTGGCCGCCTGGGAACCGGCGCTTGGCGACGTCGCCGGCTTTGACCTGGCGGTCACCCCGGCCCAGGCCAGGCAGGCCCTGGAGGACTTTCTGGATCAGCGCCTGGCGCAGTTTGGGCCTTACGAGGACGCCATGACCGGCCACTCCGAGCTGCTCTATCATTCGCTACTCTCGCCCTATCTGAACCTGGGTTTGTTGGATCCCTTGCAGGTCGCCCGCCAGGCTGAGGCACGATATCACCAAGGTCAGGTGCCGTTGCAATCGGTGGAAGGTTTCATCCGCCAGGTGGTCGGTTGGCGCGAGTACATGTATTGGCAGTACTGGCGCCAGGCGGCGAGCTGGAAAACTGCCAATTACTGGCAAGCCCAGCGCCGCTTGCCCGCTTTTTTCTGGACCGGCGAAACCGGCCTGCATTGCCTGGGCCAGGCGATCCAGCGCGCCTTGCAGACCGGCTACACCCATCACATTGAGCGCCTGATGCTGCTGAGTAATTATTGCCTGCTGGCCGGCATCCAGCCGAACGAAGTCAACACCTGGTTTAGCGCCTGCTATGTCGACGCATACGAGTGGGTGATGCAGCCGAATGTGCTCGGGATGGGCCTGTTCGCCGATGGCGGGCTGACTGCCACCAAGCCGTATCTCGCCTCGGCCAATTACATCTCGAAGATGAGCGATTATTGTCAGAGTTGCCGCTACCGACCCCGCCAGCGCATTGGCGCAGATGCCTGCCCGTATAACTTCTTGTACTGGAATTTCTTGATCGAGCACGAAACTGCCCTGCGCGCCAACCCGCGCCTGGGCCCGGCTGTGCTTGGCCTGGGACGCCTGGGGTTGACAGAGCGCCAGGCGATCCAGCAACAGGCCCGGGAATACCTGGATGGGCTGGACTGAACGCCCTTGATGTTGGAATGTATTGAAGGATGTAATTCATAAGATTGAGCCTGGGTTACTCATCCCGGCGTCCTGAGCCTGGCAATTCGGCGGATCGCGGCGCCAGTGTAGGAACCTACCAGCGCGAACGTCAAAGCCACCAAGGCAATTCGGGGATCTAACTGGATCGGCTCAGCCGTGACCACGCCGAGGAAACGAGCCACGAGGGCCAGCGCGGGTAATCCCACTGCCAGAAGCAGCGCCCAACGCCAGGCAGCGACTGGTTGCAGTAAACCGAGTAGCAAGCCAGCAAGCAGTAGGAGCAGGATCGTCACCGCTACTTCGGTCGTGTGGAGATCGATCCACCCAATGCCCAGGCCAAGAACCATGGCCAGAAAGGCGACTACGATGTTGTACCATGCGCGAGAGAGGACCGCTTTCATGTTTTCATCCTTATAAGAGCGTACTCAGGTTAACTCAAAGACCAGCTTGCTCGTGGTTACCTGAGGTATTGGCGCAGGCGCTACCGCGGGATATGCCAGATACCTTCGCAATTATTGTAAACCTCTAGCTAATCGATGTGTTCCCGCGGCAGCCTAGCCTCTCACGCCTGGATTCGCTGCAGGGGTGAGGCTCCATGCCCATCCAGCTCTGCTAATGCTGCGAGCCATTTCGAGTGCTGCTCTGGGATGGCATCCGTGGTTGTTCGTTCAAACATGAATTGGTACTCATCTAGCGTGTGTTTGTGCTTCTCTGGACTGTCCGCACAGCAGTCCTCTACCACGACCGCCAGGAAACCAAGCTGGGCAACCGAGGCTACTGTGAACAAGACGCAAACCGAGGTCAGCAGCCCTGCCACCAATATAATCCGTTTGTTGTTCTCGCGCAGGTAGGAAACCAAATTCGGCGCATGCAATGCATCGAAAGTCTGCTTGTAGATAACAAGCTCTCTGGGTTTCCTGGCGGCAAATGACACTGGTTTTACTCCATCTCGCCCTGCTATACAGGGGTGATGACTGACGGGGAGCCGGCGGTACATGAGCATCCAATCGGTCTTGTCCGGCTTGAATTTTGAGCGCACATGGATGACTTCTAGCCCTTCGGTCCGGCACAGTGCCAACAGGCGCACTATGTTGGCAGGGAAGTCGGGGTAGCCCGGCCTGCCACCCACCGGCCAGAAGTTCCGCTGAAGATCGACCAGAAGAAGAGCGAAGTATGACCAGTCGCGTTGCTTAGGCTCCACCATATCTGAACCTCTATCCTGGGCTTCTGATTAATAACCACAGTGCAGAAAACAACCGGAATTATTATACGACCATCCAGCCGTGCCTGCCATTGTCTGGAGCATAACCGTGGAAAGCCATCCAAAAACTCCTGCCAATTCGTTGGATGAGCCGCCAGATTAGCGTTTGATAAGTTGTACAAAATCTCCTTGACATTGTACAGGTTGTGTATATAATATGCCCATTGAAGTAAACAAAACCTATACATAATATCTATGGAGATGAAGATGAAACGTTTACCGTTGCTTTCCCTGTTTGTGCTGTTGATTGCTTCCCTGGTCCTGGCTGCCTGCGCCCCTGCAGCGACGCCCGAGCCCACCCAGCCTCCGGCCCCGGTTGAAACCGAAGCCCCGGTCGAGGCTGCCCCAATGTTGAAAGACATTGTTGACACCGCCGTAGCCGATGGTCGCTTTACTACCCTGGTGGCTGCGGTGCAGGCGGCTAGCCTGGTCGAGACCCTGAAGGGTGAAGGTCCCTTCACTGTCTTCGCCCCGACTGACGAGGCCTTCGCCAAGTTGCCGGCTGGCACGGTCGAAGACCTGCTCAAGCCCGAGAACCTCGAGACCCTCAAGAACATCCTGCTTTACCACGTCGTCGCTGGCAAGGTCATGGCCGCTGATGTGACCAGCCTGGAAAGCGCAACAACTGTCCTGGGCGAGAATGTGGCGATCAAAGTGGACATGGGCAATGTCTACATCAATGAAGCCCAAGTCGTGATCACCGACATCGAGACCTCGAATGGCGTGATCCACGTGATCGATAGCGTCCTGTTGCCCCCGGCCAAGCTGTCCGACATTGTTGACACCGCCGTAGCCGATGGTCGCTTTACTACCCTGGTGGCTGCGGTGCAGTCGGCTGGCTTGGTCGAGACCCTGAAGGGTGAAGGTCCCTTCACCGTCTTTGCCCCAACTGACGAGGCCTTCGCCAAGCTGCCGGCTGGCACGGTCGAAGACCTGCTCAAGCCGGAGAACCTCGAGACCCTCAAGAACATCCTGCTCTACCATGTCGTACCTGGCAAGGTGATGGCTGCCGATGTCCTGACCCTGGACGGCAAGTCGGTTGATACCGCCCTGGCAGGCCAGCAACTGGCGATCTCAATCAAAGATGGCATGGTTTATCTGAACGAAACAGTGATGGTGATTATCACCGACATTGAGACCTCGAATGGTGTGATCCATGTGATCGACGCGGTGCTGCTGCCGCAGTAACCTGCGATTTCTTCTCCTCTGCGAAACGAAACCTGGGACCGGCCTGGCTGGTCCCAGGTTTCCATTTTAGGGAGCGATAATATTTGAGCGAGTTTCTGTAATCCCTGGTTAATATTTTTGTAAGGTTTCCCCACTAAAATGCTCAACAAACACCTCAAGAGAAAAGGAGCCTCTCATGAATATCAACCATCGCACCACCTGTCCAGGCGTATTCCTGGCGCTGATCCTGGCAATTGCTATATTCCAACCCGCCCTGGGGGCGCGTGCACCCCGGTTGTCGGTTTCGATTACCAGCCCAACCAGCGGAGCAACCTTGCAACCGGGGGCAACATTCACCGTGACCGCCAGCTCGAATGTCCGGCGAGTCGAATATTCGTTCGTTTCCAATTCGTATACAGGCTTGACCGAGAGTTACCTGGGCAGTACCACCAAAGCTCCTTTCAGTTTCACCTGGACAGGCTTTGCCAGTGCGATTATTGGCGGCGGCGGGCCTTACCGGCTGATGGCAAGAGCATACGATTCGACCAATAAAATGGTCACCAGCGAAATCAATGTTGTCGTCCCAGGCACATTCGTTGGGCCTGATTTACCCCTGGCGCGCAATACCGCGGCCTCGCCCTATTACCAGGCAACCTTGTTCAACGGTGCGACCTGGGTCAGTCACTCCCAAAATAGCGCCGTCCGCCCGCTGGTTGAATTCAATGCCGCTGGCGAAGCCGCTGAGTTTAACGTTACTGCACCGGTCGCTGGGAGTTACGAGATCGCTGTTTCGCAGTACAAGCTGAATGGACCTAAACCCCAGTTTGAAGCGCGAGTTAATGGCCTGGTAATTGCCAACTCGCTGCCGGCAATCCAAACAGTGACGAATACCAATGACTTTGGGCGGGAAGGCACGACCACGTTCGTCGCTGACCTGGCTGCCGGCGACAACCGCATCCTTCTGACCAGCCTGGGCAGCGGTGTGCTCAGTATCAGCCATATCCGCATCGCCCAGCCTTAAGTTTCCTGCCGCGTTGAAGATGGTTGGGAGCCATGGTCAGTAACACTCCCTGGTGGGGGTTGCTGACCGCGGCTGGATTAAGGAAACTCTGGTTAAGGTTCTATAACTCCTTGATAACAGCTTGTTAACCAGTTTTGGATATAATCCTTGCTATGAATAATCCCCGCGTCCTCTTCTTATGCACTGGTAATTCCGCCCGCAGCCAGATGGCTGAGGCTTTTCTGCGCAAGTACGCCTCTGACCGCTTTGAAGTTTACAGCGCCGGCCTGGAGCCGAAAGGACTAAACCCGTATACGATCCAGGTGATGGAAGAAGCCGGGATCGATATGAGCGCTCACCGCTCAAAGG
>CAZAGA010000249.1:0-5440 GCA_964484335.1 uncultured Anaerolineaceae bacterium | reverse complement strand
CGTCTATGCGCAAGGTGTTTTCTTTAACGAACGTGCTGTAGGTGGCGACTGATTCTACCGAGCCGATCATCTGCGGCATCAGTTCTTCGGGCGCCGAAGCTGGTTCCCGGAAGACATCTCCGGCTGGGGCTAGAAAACGCTGCGCCTCCCGGAAAGGGCCAAACTGGGCGAGCTGGGCCACCGTCTGGACCCCAAACTCCTTCACCAGCAGATCAGCAGCGGCCTGTGAGACGCTCGCCAGGCTGGTGGTCGGGGCTTCCGCCAGGCTGCCCATCGCCAGCGCTGCCCCAGCCGGGCTGAGCAGGTCTGCCAGGCTAAGATCATGGGCGATCCGGCCGCTCGCCGCCAACACGACCAGGCGGGCATCGTGGACCGGTTTAAACTGCAGCAGGTCGCTGACCCGCCGGATGCCCAGGCTGTTCAACGCCGTAGTTTGGGCCGGGCTGAGCGATTTGATCGCCGCCAGGGATAGAATGGCCTGCAAATCGCTGCCATCACTGGCGTGGTGGATAATTGTTGAAGTAGTCATCACGAACCTCCTGATTTCATTACGATTACCCGGCGCAGAGCGCCATTCCAATCCGTTCCACTGCGGAGCTGTGGAACGAGTCCCGTTTCTTTACTTCCAAAGCATCCCTTTCAAAAACTCCTCCAACCCTGTCAGGCGGACCCCATACGCCGGGGCGTGCTCGCTCATATCGACGTAGGTCTCAAAGGTCTCCATCCCGGTGAAGACCGGTTGCATCCCTTCGGGCAGGTATGGAACCGGGGTCTCGAAAGGCAGGTATTCCACCGGCAGGCTGGTTCCCAGGATCTTACCGGCTGCGGCGACGATCTCGGTCCAGGTATAAGAAGCCGGACCGCCGATGGTCAGGATTTGGTTTGTCGCGCGCGGGGCTTCCAGGGCCGCCAGCATAAAGGCCGCCACGTCGGCTTCGGAGATGAAATTGTGATGGTGGTCGCCCTTTCCCATCAGGCAAATTGCCTGCCGGGTTACCAACGGAATTCCCACGACAGAACCAATCCAGACTTCCATAAACACGGTTGGCCGGAAGATCGTATAGTTCATCCCACTTTTCTGCAAGGCGACTTCGTTGATCCCTTTGTAGCGAAACAGCGCGATCGGGTGCTCTGGCGCCGCGCCGGGCACCGAAACGTATTGAAAGCGCCTCACCCCGGCGGCCTGGGCGGCGGCGATCAGGTTGCTCATGCCGTACAAATCGACGCTTTCGATCGTATCTTCGCCGCCGCGCTTGACGGCATTGGCGGTGGCGATCACTGTGTCGATGCCTTTCAAAGCCGCATCCAGCGAAGCGCGGTCCTTCAGATCGCCCGGCACGGCCTGCGCCCCGGCCTCGACCAGCGCCTGGGGCGGGGTGGCCAGGCCCTGGGCGGCCATCGCCTGGGTGACCGGGTTGCTCCGGTCGATGAAGCGCACCGCCTTGCCCTGTGCCAATAATCCTTTAGTGACCCGGCCGCCTAACGTACCGGTTGCTCCTGCTACGAAAATCATTTCAGACCTCCTTTTCCGAATCATTTGGAACGCGATTCTCGATATCTGCCAGGATCATCCCCAGTTGCGTAATTAAGCCTGCCCAACCCTGGAAATAGGCCGCCTCGCCAGCCGGAAGGGACTGCAACTTACCGCGCCACTCGTGCTCGCCTGCAGACGTGGCGACCTGCCACAGGCGCAGGCTGAACAGGTACGTTTTCTGTGGAGAATCATTGACCATGCCGCCAGTTTAGCAAACACGGCGTTTGATGAGCGTTTCAGGACAAACTGCAGTATTAAGGGAAGATTAGGAAGCTTACAGGTAACCCAGCCGGGCGGCGCAATCCAACGCCTCCGCCAGGGCCCCCGGATCGAAAGGCTCCCCAGCCAGCACCGCCTGCAAACAGCCATCCAGCTCGTCCGGCAAGCGTTGTTGTTTCTCACCCAGGCAGGCAGCCAGGTGGGTGCGGGCGTCCGCCAGGTCGCCACAGTAGGTCGCCAGGGCTGCCAACGGCAACTCAGCCAGCCAAACCAGCGGATAACGATCATGCCCCCACAACTCGACCGCCGCTTCCGCCAGGCGTTCAGCCGTCCCCCAGTCTCCGCTCCGGTAGGCCAGCCAGGCCTGGTTGGACAGAGCGACTCCCTGGTAAGTGGGATGTTGGGCGGATTTCGCCAGCTCCAGCCCGCGCTGCGCCAGCCGCCGAACCGCTTCCAGGTCGCCTTCCATCCGGTGGGCCACGCTCAGGTAAGCCAGGGCCTGGTTCTGGATCAAGCTGGAAGAAAGCCGGTCTGCCAGCGCCAGGGCCTGCTCCAATTGATCGATCGCCCCTCGCCGGTCGCCGTACCACAATAGGTTGAAGCCCAGCCCAAAGTGCTTGCGCGCCAGTAGCAGCGGGTCGCCGGTCTGCTCGGCCAGCTCCAGGGCGCGCCGCACCAGCCGGACAGTGTCCTCGCTCAGGCGGTAACGCTGCAGGCGGTTGCGCAGCATACCCTGCAGGGTGCAAAACTCCGAGCGCTGCGCCAGCGAGCCATACTGCTCGAGCGGCCCCTCCAGCAGGTCACAAACCACCTGCATCGCCGGGGGATCGTTTTTGAAGTACAAGGTATCGACCTGGAACAGGCGCAGCTCAAGCCATTCCGCCCGCCAGGCGTTTTCCTCCCCATCCGTTGGTCGCTCGCCGAGAGCCGCCAGGGCAGCCTCGATCGCCTGGCCGGCTTCGAAATACCGCTGTTGGGACGACCAGCATTGGGCGATCCGGCGCTGCAGGCGAGCAGCGGTGATCCCCCCAGCCGAGTCCAGGAAGTCCAGGGAGCGCCGCAATGCTTGCCTGGCCGCCTCATACGCGCCGCTGATCAATTTGCGGTAGCCCAAGGCCTCATACAACCGGGCAGCGACGGGATCGACCGGCGAATGGGTCAGGTGCAGCGCGATCGCCCGCTGGGTCAGGGCGATCGCCCGAGGCAGGGCGAACAACTGCTCGGCGACCTGGGCCGCCTGCTCGTAATAGGCGCTGGCGCGCCCGGCCTGACCAGCCAGCTCCAGGTGACCGGCGATTAGCTCGGCAGCCTGGTCCAGGTCGGCAGCGTGAACCTCCTCCAGAGCCCGGGCCACCGCTCCGTGCAGCCAGCGCCGGCGGGCCTGGCTCAACCCGGCATAAGCCGCCTCGCGCAGCAGCTCGTGGCTGAAATCGTAGCCTGCCGCGCCTTGCTCGCGCAAGATTCGCCGCCGCCAGCATTCATCCAGGCCCTCCACCAGGCTTTGCTCTTCCATCCCACTGGCGGCCTGCAGCAAGGGGTAGCTGAAACTGCGCCCGATCACCGCCCCAAGCTCTACCACCTGGCGAGCCATCGCCGAGAGCTGGCTCAAGCGCTCTTCGATGACGGTTTTCACCCTGCCCGGCAGGACCTGGCGCTGACCGGTTGCGCCAAACCCGGCCCGGATCCATTCGGTGATGAAGAGCGGGTTCCCTTCGCTAAAGTAATAGATCTGTTCGAGCTGGCCCAGGGAAGGCTGCTCGCCGTACAAATAGCCTGCCAGGCTGGCCGTCTCCGCTTCACTCAAGCGCTCCAGCTCCAGCTCCAGGCGCTGGCCTGGCGCGCTGAATACGCCAGCCAGGGCCGACTCGCCGGGCAGCGTTTCGCTACGCAGCGTGACCAGCAGGTGAATCGAGCTGGCCTGCGTCTTGGAAGCCAGGTAAGCCAGCCAGGCCAGGGTTTCGGCGTCGCACCATTGCAGGTCATCCAGGAAGAGCAAGACCCTCCCCGGGCTGCTCAAGAACGCCGCCAGCAGGCTCTCGTAAAACTGGATCAACTGCCAGTTTTCCTGCAACGGCATCGGGAGCGGCAAATCCGGGTCCGCCAGGCGTAGCTCGGGCAACAGGCGGGCGATTTCCACCCGGTACAGAGTTGCCAGGCCATCCAGGACCCGTTTTTCCTGGGCGTAGAGGTCCTTCAACCAGCTCGCCAGCGGGGCATAGGCCAATTCTCGGGCGCTTTCATAACCGGCGGCCGAGAAACAGCGCCCGCCCTGGCGCTTTAACCAGTCGATAAAAGCCTTAGCCAGGTGGGTTTTTCCAGCGCCAGCCTCGCCGCGGATCAACACCAGCCGCACGGCTTGCCCGTCGCGTGCCTCGCGCCAGGTGCGCGTGAGCTGAGACCACTCGATCTGGCGGGCGATCAGCTCCGTCGCCGGGGCGACTGGGGCGACCTCCAGGCTGGAGCCCATGATCTGCGCATACAACCGCTGGGTGTCCGGGGCTGGCTCGACCCCCAGCTCGCGCGCCAGGGTGTTCAGGCAGGTGTGATAGACCAGCAGCGCCCCGCCTCGGTCGCCGTCCAGGGCATACAGGCGCATCAACCAGGCATAAGCGCTTTCGTTCAGCGGATCGAGGGCCAGCAGGTCATTCAGCGTGGCAATTGCCTGGGGGTAATCGCGCCCTTCTTCGGCCAGCCTGGCCCGCTGGAACAAAACCGAATGGTACAGGCTGCGCAGCCGCTCCCGTTCCGCCAGCAGCCAGTCGCTGTAGCACTCCGGCAGCAGGTCGCCGCGGTAAAGCCGGATCGCCTGCTCGAGAAGTTCCCGGCGCGCCGTCCCACTGGCCACCAGAGCTTGTCCGGCGATGGCTTGAAAGGTCTGCGCATCGATCGACACACGCTCATCCAACTGCCATTGCAAGCGGTTTTCGTCGCGCAGCAGGAATTCTGCACAAGCAGGAAAAGCATGCAGCAGGCGATAAAGCAGGTTGCGCAGGTTGCTGCGCGCCTGGGCTTCACTCGAATCCGGCCAGAACAAGAAAGCCAGTTGTTGGCGCGAGACCGGCTGCCCGGCGTGCAGCGCCAGGTAGGCCAGCAGCTCCTGCAGGCGGGGGTGGTTCAACTGGGATAGGGTTTGCCCATTCGAAGTCACCGTAAATTGACCCAACAGTTGGATTTGATGCACGCTGCCCCTTCGCCTGGAAAGCAAAAATGGGTGATAGAGTGGAATTTTAACATATTCCCAGGTGCGCGGAGCGACGTCAAAACGCCCATCCTTCGACTGCGCTCAGGATGCCTTAGTCGTCGCTCAGGATGCCTTAGTCGTCACTCCGGATGCCTATCAAACCAAGCCCACGTAGGTACGACCCATCGCGGCAATTGACAGGCCTCACCTTTCCCGGGTGGGTCGCCCTGAATGTTGCGGCATTCCATTCGGGCGACCCGGATTTGATTTTGACGGCCGTATTCGTGAATGGTTGAGTCGCCCCTACCCACCGATCCCCATCTGTATCTATCCGCCTGATCGGCGTCCCGGCTGTACTCAGCCGCAATCGGCGGCTCGTATTCGGGTTATAATTCTACTTACTTCATCCACTTATCCCCCGGAGGCGCGCATGATTAACCCCCTGATGCCGGCCCTGTTCGTCGGGCACGGCAGCCCAATGAACGCCATCGAAGACAACGAATTCA